>JAEZGQ010000225.1 GCA_023416895.1 Bacillota bacterium
AGTCGTACCAAAGCTCCTTCTTTTATCCATATGCTCTCCCCTATTTGCAGACAACAGCCTTGCGGCATTGTAAAATTGACGCGCTAACAAATTTGGTGTAAATTAAAAGCAATATATGCGGGGTTATTCATCCGTTTTGGTGGAGGGTCTTATGGGTTTTGGTGTCGGAGTGCTCCTTTTTGCGTTGATGCTTGCATGTACCATCGCCTGTATCGTGCTCAAAAAGAAAACAGGAAACAAGGCGTTTCTCACGCTTATCATCATATTCGGCGTACTCAGCCTGCTTTGGGCGCTTTACGCAGCAGCAACGCTCCTTCTCGTTGGCGGCATCAAGTAATTTTCCGCACGATCAAGCGAGCCTGTCAAGCAATGGCCGCTATAAAAAACAAGCCTCGCCGCGATTTTGCGCCAAAGAAGCTTCCGGTTCTTCGACAGGCGATGCTTAAAGGTACAAAGTTAGGCGAATAAGACACCAAGCCAAGAAATCGTATAACAAAAAAAGTGGCCATAAGGCCACTTTTTTGATATGTGAACTATTTCTTATCTATGAGCCAATTCGCCGTCGAGGATGTAGAGCCCGTTCCACTGGCCGTTGATGCGCTCGAGACGCTCCACCAGCGTGCTGAAGACTTCCTCTTCCTCGATCTGCTCGTCAACAAACCAAGCAATCATGTTCTGAACGCGCAGTTCCTTTTCTTCCCTCGCTTGGTTTGCAAGCGCGTGGATGCGCGAGGTAACGACCTTCTCGTGCGCGAGCGCCTTCTTGAAAACATCGTCGATGGAGGCAAAGTTGCCGTCGCCGGGGTCAATCGCGCGATACTTCACGCCGTAGCCGGTTTCCTGCAGGAACTTTTTGAACCTTTCGGCATGTTCCACCTCCTCTTTGGCCTGATGATCCATAAAATGAACCATGCCCTTCATGTTCAGCGAATCTAAGTAGGCCGACATCGATGCGTAGATGTAGGCGGATTCCAATTCAAAATTCATTTGCTCGTTCAAAGCGTCATAAAGCTTATTCATAGTAGGTATCCTTTCGCATGTATAGTTTAATAAACATTCCTGTTCTTGCTTATATTATACCGCTTTTTCTGAAAAAAGCAATACCTTTCCTGTTAGAAAATCATTTCGTACGCGTAAAAATCCGTATCGTAAAGGTGCGCCGTGCCAAGCTTTTTGTAGCCCATGCGCTCGTAAAGGCGTATGCTCGCCGGATTTGCTACTGCCGCAAGGTGTCGTGTAGCCTCGTACCCTTGGTGCTTCGCCTCGGCGCTCACAAGCCGCATCACATATTCGCCCACATGCCTTCCCTGAAGCGCGGGCTTTACGCAAAGCCGCGCCAGCACGCAGGCCTTCTTTGGCGTCCATTGTATTGGGCAATCGTCAAGATCGTCCTCGGGAAGAATGGAAACCGCAGCCAGCACCTCGCCTTCAAAACGAAGCACAAACGAAAACCCGTTTTTGATGTCTTCTTCAATAAAATCTCGGTTGGGGTAATCGTCGTCCCAATCGGTGGTGCCATTTTCGCGCCCGCTCTTTTTTACGGCATGATACAGCGCATCGATCTTTTCGGCATCCGCCACTGACGCGCGCGCAAAAGTGCAGCGCTTTAAAAAATCCTGTTCCACAAGGTTATCCTTCTTCCTTTACAAGGCCTGGCTTCGTCACCCAATGGTGCGCACAACCATTGTATCATAGAAGCGCAGTACACGGCAAAAGCCAGCGCACACAACCGCGAAAAGGGGGTTATCCACGCCGCGCGCGAGGATAAATGTAGCATTATGTTACGTGTTTTTAGGTGGAAGACAGAAAACTCTTTTCTTTTTAACTCTTTGTCAAAAATACGACAAAAACACATAATTTACTTCCCTACCCTTGCGAAAAAGGCGGTGTTACAATTTATTACATCAAACAAACCACAAAAAATTTCCCAATTCTTACGCAATTTATAAAATACAACAGAATCAGGAGGACTGCAAATGGCAAAATACCGTATTCTCTTGGCGGACGGAAGCCTTCAGTTTCAAACGGCGGTACGCGACTATTTTACCGCGCAGGAGCAGATTGCTCAGGTAGATGCTGTATCCGACGGCCAGGCTGCGCTCGACGCGCTTCGCACGGGGCACTATGACGTGCTCATCTGCGATTTGATCATGCCGCGGATCGACGGCTTTGAGCTTCTGGAGCGGTTGAAGGCCGGCCTTGTGGAAACGCCGCCGGCAACCATCGTGGTAAGCGCCATGCGCCATGAGGATATGGTGCGGCAGGCCTGCACCCTGGGCGCGAAATATTTCATGGTAAAGCCTGTGGAGCCCGACACGCTTTACAAGCGAATGCTCGACATGCTCGAAAGCACCTACAACTACCGCTCGCAGGTGTGCACCATGAGCGCCCAACCCAAAACGCTCGACGAAAAAATCACCTCGGTGTTCCTCGTGATCGGCATCCCCGCGCACATCAAAGGCTACCACTACCTGCGCGAAGCGGTACGCATGGTATACTTTGAGCCGGAAATCATCAACCGCATCACCAAGGAGCTGTACCCGGGCATTGCCAAGCGCTTTTCCACCTCCGCCTCCAAGGTGGAACGCGCCATCCGCCATGCCATTGAAGTTGCGTGGACGCGCGGAAAAATTGAAAACATCAACCAGCTGTTCGGCTATAACATCTACTCCAAAAACGACAAGCCCACCAACGGCGAGTTCATCGCGCTTGTGGCCGACAAACTCATCATGGAAAGCGCCCGCGAAAAAAGCGCCCGCGGCGAAATTCAAAATGTCATCTGATTTCCGGCGCGCAGCTTTTTATTGAAAGGCTGCGCGCTGCGTAATAAAAGGGGCTTTGCGAAGCCCAACGCAAAGCCCCGCCCACTTTTGCAGTTTACCCTCCCATAAAAATTGCATTTGCTTCATTTTTCGACATACGTTGCATGCATCTATTCCAAATGTCGCGCATATTTTTGCGCGACATTTCTATGTTTATTAAAACTTTCCACGTACATTTCCCATGTTATTCACATTTTGTGATTCCTATTCTTGCCGCTCCGGTGGATAACTCTGTGGGAACTGTGGATAACTTTGCGCATAGTACCACTGCATATGCAGCCGCATATGCAATGCAAGCCGGTTTTGTGTATCCTTCTTGGGCGTGCCAAAAGTTACAATTTTTCCTGCATTTTTAAATTTAAACAGCGATTTGTAACCGCTCGGTTGAAGGATTCATATTTTAACAGCGTGGCTCATATGGTTTTATAGCAATCACATGCCATCCGTGCTTTTTGCTTTTGAAAAAAGGCGGCGGCAAATTGAAATGTTTGAAGTTTCGGGAGGAGAACAGGCATGGAGTTAATGTGGAACGATTTGGATGTGAGCCGCGTGATGGGCAGCACCGTGTCCCAGGCGCTGGTCGAGGGGAGCATCCCCATGCCGGAGGGACGCTCCGCCGCTTCGGTGCTCGATTCGACGGGACAGGTTGAGGTGACCGAGGCCGAGGTACAGGAGGGAAAGGTCGCGCTTGGCGGCCGCGTCAGCATAAACCTTGTGCTGCAGGGTGCAGATGGCGTTTTCGCGTTTTCCAGCAGCGCGAATTTCCGCCACAGCGTGGCGGTGGAGGGCGCGAAAAGCGGCATGCGCGCAAACGCGAACGCGCAGCTTCAATCGCTTGACGTAACCCCCGCAAACAACACGCTTTCTATGAATGCGATGGTGGACATTGCCTGCCGCGTGGATTCCCCGGCGCAGCTCAAGGTGCTGCGCGGCATACGCGGCGTAGAGGACCTTGAAATGAAGGAGATGCCGCTGAGCGTTTCCAAAAAGCGCGAGGTTGCCGATGAAAACGTGCGCCTGCGCGAAGAGATCGCCGCGCCCAATGTGGAGTCCGTCTTAAGCGCCAAGGCGACCGCGCAGGTGAAGGAGATCAACACCAACGGCGTCAACGCCAACGTGGAAGGCATGCTCAACGTAAGCACGCTTTGCGCCAACAAGGATGGAACCCTTTCACAGATGGTACAGAGCTTCCCGTTTTCGCAAGCCGTGGAAACCGACGCAAGCGGCAGGGTTTTAAGCGGCACAGCAAAGGTAGCGGCCGTAAACGTGCGGAGCATCGGCGAGGATTTCGGCATTCTTGCCGTAGATGCAATGCTCGGCATTGAGCTTTTTGAAAAGCAAACCGCAAACTACGTGCTGCCGCTCGATGCGTATTCGCCGATGCTCCCCTTCCACTGCACCCATGAGCACGCGCGGCTTTTGAGCTACGCCGGCAGCGTGAACGCGCGCCACTTGATGAGCGAAACGGTGAACGTACCCGAGGGCATGGTGGAGATGCACCGCGTGGTGTACTGCTCTGCCCGCCCTGTGGTAACGGGAAGCGCCGTAAGCGGCGGCAAACTGAGTGTAGAGGGGCTTTTGTTCTGCCGTGTCGTGTACGAAAGCGACGGCGGCACGCTATACGCGTTTACGGAGGATCTGCCGTTTCTCGCGGAACTTCCGGTTTCCGCCTCGGACGACGCTGAGGCACAAATGGAAGCGGACTGCATCATCTCGCAGGCTTCGGGCGCAGGTAAGAGCGTATCGCTCACGTTTTCGCTCCATTTCAACGGCGAGCTTTATGAGCTCAGCGACGCAAATGTGGTAACGGGCATTGCCGAAGCCGAGGCACCCAACGTACCGAGCGGCATCATCGTATACTTTGCGGGCGCAGGCGAAACGCTGTTCGATGTTGCAAAACGCTTCAACGTGGGTCGCGCAAAGCTCCTTGAGCTTAACCCGGCGTGCGGCGAGACGCTCGGCGAGGGACAAAAGCTTGTAATGCTTTTATAAAACGCATACGATTCGCTCATCCGCCGGCAAAGTAAAAAAACTTTGCCGGCGGATTTTCTTTTGAGCAACGCTTTTTGACCGCGTGTTTTTTCGGCGGTTGCTTTTACCACAGCCGCCAAAAAGACCCGTTCGCTTGCATCGAGGCGGCCGCGTTGTTACAATAGATAGCGTAACGTATCTACGAAGAAAAGGGTGCGCGTTCGGGCATATTTTTAAAAAGCGGCGCGCGAGAAAGGAAGCCCATGCTGCTTCATAACGGCAGTTACGTTTGCCCAAACTGCTTCGAGAAGTTTTCACAGAATCAGCCCGCATGCCCCTCCTGCGGTTACACAGGAAACGAAGGGGGGCTTGTTCCCGATGCGCTTCCCGCCGGCACCATCCTCTACGGCAAATACATTGTAGGGCGCGTGCTCGGCAAGGGCGGTTTTGGCGTCACCTATTTGAGCTACAACCTCACGGAATGCCAAAAAGTTGCCGTCAAAGAGTATTTTCCGGATACGCTTGCGTATCGAAGTACCGGCGAAACCGTTGTTTCCACCTACCCCGGCGAGCGCGAAAGCGCCTACCGCATGGGCGCCGAAAAGTTTTACGAGGAAGCAAAAACCGTTTCGCGCTTCAGCGGCCACCCCAACATCGTACAGGTTACAGAATTTTTCTACGAAAACAACACCGCTTATTTCGCCATGGAGTATGTAAAGGGCAGCGACTTGAAGGCCTACATCGATGCGCACGGCAGGCTTTCGGAGCAGCAAACGCTGCAATTTCTGCTTCCCGCTATGGATGCGCTTACCGCGGTACACGCCGTTGGCGTGCTGCACCGCGATGTTTCGCCCGACAACATCTTTTTGTGCGAAAACGGTGCTGTTAAGCTTCTCGACTTCGGCTCGGCGCGGCAGGTACTGGGTGAGCAGTCAAAAAGCCTTTCTGTCGTTTTAAAGCACGGCTTTGCGCCCATTGAGCAGTATCAAACGCGCGGCAAGCAAGGACCGTGGACGGATGTTTACGCGCTTGGCGCAACCATGTACTACTGCCTCACGGGGAACATTCCAGAACCTGCGATGGATCGCATTGAGGAGGATGGGCTTACCCCGCCCTCCGGCCTTGGCATTGTGCTTTCCCCAAGGTTCGAGGCAGCCCTCCTGCGCGCGCTCAGCGTAAAGGCAGCGGCCCGCTTCCAAACGGTAACGGAGCTTCGAAACGCGCTCTCGCCCGTAGGCTTCCCTCCGACCGAAAAAATGGATGAAGCCCGTTTAAAAACCAAGCACATGCCGCAAAAGGAAGAAAAAGCGTCCGCAAACGAGCGGGTTCGCCCATCAAAAACCCCGCGGCGCAAAAAGCGCGGTGTGGCCATATGGCTTTCGGTTTTGGTGGTGGCGCTGTTTGCGGTTTGGCTTGCACTTGGCTCGGATTTTCTTCCGACGGGCGCAGCGCAAAACCCCAAGCCTTCCATTACCCACAAAGGTGACGACGACGTTTCCGGTGTAGAAACGCCCGAACCATCGCCCGAGCCGGAGGATACTCTAGCTCCTACTCCCACGCCTACCGCCACGCCGCAAAGCACGCCGACGCTTGCCCCTACACCCACGCCTGTTTGGAGCGCATATACCGGCCCTTCCTTTTTGAGTGTTTCTACCACCTCAATCATGCTTTCTCTGAACCAAAGCATTGTGGTGGAAGTGGAAGCGATTTATGAGCCGCCCGAATACACCTTTGCTACAAGGCATGATCCCGCCTATGCCAAGCTTGAGCATGTTGTGGGCACGGATGGCCTTGCAACGGGCATCCGCATCACGGCGCTTCAATCGGGCACGTTCGTGATCCACGCGAGCATCGATCAAAACGGAACGCCAGTAATTAGCCGCGACATAGAAGTTACTATAACGCCGTAAGTACGGCATATCAAAAGGTTTCGATACTTCGTCTTATCGCGCCGACGATGCAGCATTTGCAGAGTTTCGGCGCTTTTGCTTTTCTCTTCCCGCCAAAAAGCCCAAACTTACTCCCGCATCTATAAATTAGGACACATTGATTTAAATTTTTAACATAAAAATATTTCAGACCAGACCTGCACCGCTTGCATACACACATTCACATTGTTAAAATAGATACAGTCTGGTTATGATTTCCATTCTTATAAACGAAGTTTTTGTTTTGCGTATCAATTTTTTGAAAAGAGGCGCCTTATGCTGTTCCATCAAGGAAAGTACGTTTGCCCGAACTGTTTTGAAACCTTTGGAAACGATTTGGCTGCTTGCCCCATCTGCGGCTACGCAGGACAGGACATGGGGCTTGTGCCAGTGGCGTTGCCCATCGGCACCATTCTCAATGGCAAATACATGGTAGGGCATGTGCTCGGCAAGGGCGGCTTCGGCATTACCTATTTGGGGTACGACCTTACCGCATGTCAAAAAGTAGCCATCAAAGAGTATCTGCCAGACGTGCTTTCCTACCGCAGCACCGGCAATACCTTTGTTTCCTCCTTCGGCGGAGACAAGGAAAGCGCCTATCGCATGGGTGCCGAAAAGTTTTACGAGGAAGCGAAAACCGTTTCCCGCTTCAGCGGGCATCCGAACATCGTGCATGTTTCAGAATTCTTCTACGAAAACAACACCGCCTATTTCTCCATGGAATATGTGCAGGGAAGCGACTTAAAAGCCTATGTAGAAACGCATGGCGGCAGCCTTTCGGAGCACGACACGCTGCGCTTTTTGCTTCCGGTGATGGATGCGCTCATCGTGGTGCACGGCGCCGGCGTGCTGCATCGCGACGTTTCGCCTGACAACATTTTTTTAAGCGAAAGCGGCACAACAAAGCTTCTCGACTTCGGTTCCGCGCGGCAGGTGCTCGGCGAACAGTCCAAAAGCCTTTCTGTCGTTTTGAAGCACGGTTTCGCGCCCATTGAGCAATACCAAACGCGCGGCAAACAAGGGCCATGGACAGACGTTTACGCGCTCGGCGCAACCATGTACTATTGTCTTACCGGCCACATCCCCGAACCGGCCATGGACCGCATCGAGGAGGACGCGCTTTTGTGGCCCTCGCGCCTTGGCGCAAACGTAACACCGCGTTTTGAGGCGGCGCTCATAAAAGCGCTTGCCGTAAAAGCCGCCGACCGTTTTCAGACGGTAGCGGAGCTTAAGCAAGCGCTGCCGCTGGAGCGTTTTTATGCCCCGCAAAGCGCTTCTCACACAGAAAAGGAAGAACCGCTAAAGAAGGACGCACCGCCTGCAGCACCTTCCCTTGCGAAAGATGAGGCAAAACCCGCAACGGAGGGAACCGCAGGAGAATCAGAAAGCCACCTCGAGCAGCAACCCGACCATGCGCAAAAACCACCCGTACATAAAAAGAAAAGACACGCCGGCTTGATGAGCGCCGCCGCACTTGCTGTGCTATTGCTAATCAGCTTTGCCGCATGGCGCGCAATGGACGGCCGCTTTGCTTTTGAGGAAAACGGTGCTTCCGCCAGCGCACAGGCCCAAAGCGGCGCGCAGGGCGCCGAAGCAGGGAGCGCAAGCACACAAAAAACGCCTCAAGCCACGGCTTCTCCCGCGGTACAATCAACTTCCACCCCCTCCCCTACGGTATCGCCTACACCTGTAGGGCAGGCAGCCACCTCCTCCGCCACAACAGCGCCCACAGCAGCGCCCACGGCTGCGCCGAGGCCTTCCGCATCACCGACAGCTAGGCCTACCCCCACTCCGCAACCTACCATAACGGCGACAGCAGAACCTGATGATACGCAGCCCGGTGCTACACCAAAGCCCGCGGCCACACCGACCGCAAAGCCCACCGCCACACCGAAGCCTGCCACACCAAAACCCACCGCGACGGCGAGGCCCACGCCCGTACCCACGGTGGATACTTCCTGCAGCATATCCACGACTTCTGTTAGTGTCGGTGTGGGTGAAAGCGCCACTATTTACTTGACATTGCCTACCAGCGGTGGCTTTTCCTACAGCGGCTATACAGGCTGCTCCTCGCAGACCATCAAAAACGGCGACTCCGTTTCCATTACCCTGACAGGCAAAACCCCAGGTAGCTACAGTTTGGCGCTCAAAATCCTTGATATGTACCAACGTACGGTTTTAAGCGAAACGATCAGCATTACAGTAACGGGAACCGTGGAGCCTACCGTTGAACCTACCGCCGAGCCCACTACCGAGCCTACGACTGAGCCTACGACTCAGCCGTAGGGGTAGACGGAGCATGCCAGTCGCAGCATTCAAAAAATAAGTAATGTCGCCTAAAAATTTTTTTGTATATTTTACCCTCGCGCATTGACCCTTCCTGCGCCGTGCTGTACAATAATGTAGAGTTACGGCGCTTTTCTTTTTATAAAAACGTATCTTTTCCGCCCAAACGGCGGTTTGCAAAACACCAAGAAAAGGAACAA
>JAEZGQ010000207.1 GCA_023416895.1 Bacillota bacterium
AGGACGAATTGTTTGAATACGGGTCTTACGGAATTCCTTCTCCCCGAGATGCTGCTATTTGCAAGGTGTTTGTGAACGGCTTTTTGCAGCCTTCAACCAATTATGATATTCAAAAAGGCAGTCTCCACTTTAAAACGGAAGATTTTCCCGCAAAGGGTGCTGTTGTAAGCGTCTATACGGCGCAGTTAAAGGGGAAAAGGAAGGTTGTTACAAGCTATTATGTTGCTGTCGCTGATGGAGCAAAAACAACCTTCAGAAATGAGGATGCTTTGACGGAGTATGGGGACAAAGGTATACCATCGTCCTGCGATGTATCCTTTGTTAACCTTTTCGTAAACGGCGTATTGCAGCCTGCCCCCGTTTACCAAATGGAAAAGGGACTATTGGAGTTAAGTGGTGCGCCCGAAACGGGACAGTATGTGATATTGGAATCGGTCCTCATAAAATAGGCGCTGAGAGTCGGTGGTTTTGATTACACCTTTCTCAGCATACAACCTAGAAAACGGGCTCCCCATTTGCTTCACGGCGCGCTTTGGTTTCACGCAAGCGAGAGAAAAGCCCCGTTGCTTTTTAAGCTTTCATGCCTTACACTGGACAAGTCCATTCTAACGTACCGTTGTTATTGAAGGAGAATCTCTCCGTATGGAATTGATCTATGTTTGGCTGGTATTGGTTTCCTTTGCCGGCGGCTTTTTGCAGTCGGCAATCGGCTTTGGCTTTGCCGTGATCGTGATGGCGTTTTTTCCCGCGTTTTTGCCCAGCATACCGGTTGCGGCCACGGTGAACGCGGTACTATCCCTGGTTGCGTCTTCCACAATGTTTTTGCAGTACCGTAAGGCCGCGAGGCCGAAGCATGTGCTTTGGCTCATCCTTGCCTACTTTGTGAGCATGCCGTTTGCCGTAGCTTGGTCAGCCGACGCGCCAAAGCTTGTTTTGAGCATTGTCTTCGGCGCTTTTCTGGTGCTGTTGGGCCTTTACTATTTGTTCAATGCCGACAAAAGCCGCATTCCGCATAAGCCCGTTGCGGGTGTGGCCACGGGCCTTGCTGCCGGTGTGTTCGGCGGCCTGTTTTCCGTGAGTGCTCCCCCTGCGGCGCTTTACTGCCTCAGTACCCTTAATACAAAAGAAGAGTACATCGGTACTTTGCAATTTTTCTTTTTGACGACCAACATCTATTCCTTGGGCGTTCGAGCATTCAATGGGATGGTGACCTCGCAGGTACTCATATGGTCGCTGGTCGCTTCGGGCGGCCTGTTGCTGGGGCTGTGGTTCGGCAAAACCGTACTTTCCAAAAACACGGATCTTGCACACATCAAAAAATGGGTCTTCATTTTTATTGCGTGCATGGGCGCGTGGACGATCCTATCGAACTTTATTTAATTGGAGCGTTCTTGCTTCGATTAGGCTATTGTTCATTGATGGGTTATTCAGTCAATACAGGCGCATCCGAATGGATGCGCCTGTATCTTATAAATGAGGTTCGAATGCGTTAAAAGGGCGCGGGCTGGCGCTTACTCGCCATCCCAAGCGAAACCGACCGGCGAAAGGTAGAAGTTTGAAACGAGCTTTTTCCCGTCCGCTTCCTGTACGGTAATCTGTCCTTTTATGCTTCCGCGCTGCTCAATGCCTTCGGAATCGGTAACGATCAAATATGCAACAAAGCTGTAGGTGGTTTTGCTGTCCGTTTTTGAATATTCCTCAAACTCAAAACCGTCGGTACGGTAGCTGATCGCTTTTTCATAGGCAAGCTTTTCGTATTTGAGAGGATCTCTGTTGGCCACCATTCTCTCGTAAAGCTCCGGGCTCACATATTCGCTTATCGAGGCGTAATAGTCCTGCTGGGCGCTGAAGAGCCTCTGGAGTGTTTTCTCTGCATCGTCTGCCGTCATCTCCTCAAGGCTTTCCATACTCTCGTTGAACGCATCATAGCGGCCCTCGTAATTGTAGGTGCCGCAAACAATCATGAACGCTTCCCGTACGTCCTCCGTATCTATGCTGCTTTTTGCGGCGCAGCCGCATACGGATAGGCAGAGTAATACAAGGGCAGCAGCCACGTAGAAAAAGTTTCGTTTCATAGCCGGCCTCCTTTTGCCTTGCGTTGGGCTTTGTTTAACAACATATGGAAGTCTACGCAATGCAAGCATAGCAAATGCGAGACGAATAAACAAGGAGTTGGCGACAAAACGATAAAATATTTCCGAAATCGTCCTCCGAAGAACTGGCAAGAATACTTAAAAGTTGCATATTGTCGAAAATCAAGCATGCGCGGCGCAGATTTCGCTTTTTTGAAACGGAGGAGCTTATTGCGCCGATGGTCTGAAAACGAAAACCCCGAACAGCCAAACGGCTTTTCGGGGTTATCCCTGTGTGTCTGCTTAGGGGCAACTTTTTAAGCGGGTGGCTCTTTGGCGTTCATTTCCGCAAGCTTTGCGTTGATTTTTGCGGTGTCAAGGCGGTGTTTAGCGACAAGAAACCGGTACACAAGGGTATAAATTGCTAAAACCATCAATGCGGTCGGCCAAAAGTTTGAAAGCCCCGGGTCATGCCAGCCAAACAAAAGCCCAAGCCCGTATACTGCAGCGAGCATCACAAAAAAGTTTACCACAAGGAATACATAGAGCTTATCAATCAGGCGAGCTACAACGGCATCGATCAACTGTATCACGATCACAATCAAATAAAGCTCGAGTAGCAGTGAAATCGGCATCTGCGAGTCGGCGCCTTTTTCAAAAAAGCGCATCGCGCAGTTAAAGAGTACCGTCAGGGAGTAGACCATGGCCGTGCTTGAGATGCGAGAGTAGAACGCAGACTTTTTTTTCACAGGCTTGTCTCCTTTCAAATACCAAACGACGCTTTAAAGCTGTTTAGATAATGGCGCGTTACAATGAGCTTCTCACCGTTTTTGAGCAGCAGCTCCATTTTTGCAAGTTCCAGCGGGCGCGCGTGCCGAAGCGCGTGCAAATTGACGATGGTGTTTTTGCTGATGCGCAAAAACATTCTGTTTTTCAACTGCTCTTCAAGCTCGAAAAGCCTGCTTTTGCTTTCAAACACGCCGTTGGCGCAGTATAGAAACGTGCGGCCGTCCGCCGAGTCGATGTAAAGGATTTTTTCCACGGGAACGCGGTACCAAGCATCGTCTTTTTTGCCGCTTAGGGTAAGGTCGAGTGCGCGCAGGCGGTCGATGAGCGCCTGAAGCTCCGGCGTAACAGCGCTACAGGTAATGATGATTTCCGTTTCCGTCACGTCTTTTGATTGGTTTACGCTAAGCTTCATGTCCGCGCTCCTTCCGGTGGTTATAAGGTTCGACTGCCCTCATCTTAACCATTTTATACGCGAAGTGGTAGGCGTTCAACCCACTTTCGGCCAGTTGCATATTGTAAGGGTAACATGCAAAAAGCCGTTCTAAGGTTATTTAGCACCCGCAAGCAACGCGGAAGGTTGCCTAATATAATAAACGCGCAAAACGTGCAGCGCGCGCGTGCAGGCGGTATAAAGGTAAAGCCGTTCATCCTCGTAAGCGTAGCTTTTTGCACTCGCATTGTAAATGAGCACCGCGTCAAATTCAAGCCCCTTGGCAAGGTAGGCGGGCATGACAATGACGCCGCGCGCGTAGCCCTCGTCGCCCGAAAGAATGGTTTTGTGCCTGAGCTTTCGCCTTAGTGCCGTGGAAAGCTCAGCCGCCTCCTTTTTGGTGCGCGTCAAAATACCTACGGACGAATGGCCCTGCTCTGTGAGCGCGGCGGCGTCGTTCATGAGCGCATTTTGGAGCTCGGAGAGGCTTGAAAAACCGTTCATGATGGGCTCTTCACCATGCCGCGCGATGCTTTGCGACGCGTCCCGCCCCAAGAGCATTGCCGCAAAGGCGCTGATCTCATAGGTGGAGCGGTAGCTTTTGCTCAGCTTAAGAAACAGCGTGCTCTCCTTGGGAAACACCTGTGCAATGGTTTCGTAGCTTCCCACGTTCAAGTACGGGTGAATGGCTTGGTTTTCATCCCCGAGAATGGTGAGGCTCGCGTGCCCAAACAGCAGGCGGAAAATTTCATATTGGAGCGGTGTATAGTCCTGCGCCTCATCGATGATAACAAACCGTACGCCTGCTGCCTTAGGCACACCGCCCCACACGCTTTTCAGGTAAAGAAGCGCAATTTGATCCTCATAGAAGAGCTGCTTTGCGTCGAGTGCCTCAAGCGTAAACGCGCGAAGCTGCTCCGCCTCGGCGCGCATGGGCTCGGGTACGGTTTGCACCAGGTAATCGAAAAACGCGCGGTATTTTTTCAGAAGATCAAACGCGGTGAGCCGTTCAATGGCTTCGCGCGTTTTCTTGGTTTCGCCCGCAACGATGGCCGAGGTTCTTAAAAGAAGCTCCTGCCTGTCGAGGATGCGCTTTTCCTCCGCAAGGGTCTGTATCACCTGCTTTTTTAGCGCATCTTCTTCGGGTTTCAAGAGGTACTGCATGCGCGACTTGAGCTTTTCAAGCCGCCGTACAAACGGTAAAAAGGCGTAATCCTCCGAAAAAAGCTTTGCTTGCTCCTGCGCCGAAAGAAGTAGCTTCTTCTTAAAGTATAAATCCTCAAAATGCATGCCGTCCGCCTGCGCGTAAGTAGCGTACTCCTTCAGTAGCTTATGAAAACTCGCGGAGGATTTGATACGCATGCTCGCGCTTCGTACAGCAAACGTGGGGCGCTCCCTTCCCTCAAACAGGTATTCCATCATGCTGTAATAGCTTTCCGTGGCCAAATCGGAGCGCAGCGCGTGGTGCATAAACGACTCAAAGGTCGTCTGCATCAGGTTCTCCTCCCCAAGCTCCGGAAGGACATTTGAAATATAGTCGTTGAAAATGCCGTTTGGCGAAAAATTAAGGATGTTCTTTTCGGTGATTTCGCCGCGGTGCTTGTAAAGAAGGTACGCAGCTCTGTGAAGCGCCACGGAGGTTTTGCCGCTCCCTGCGGGCCCCTGTACAATGAGGTTTTGGTATTGCTCGTTGCGGATGGCGCGGTTTTGCTCGCGCTGGATGGAGGTGACGATCGCCTTCATTTTGCTGTCGGCGCTTTTCCCAAGCAGCTGCTGAAGCATTTCGTCGTCTATTTTCAATTCGCTGTCGAACATGTAAACAAGCTTGCCGCCTTCAACTTTGTACTGGCGTTTGAGTGTAAGCATACCTTCAATAACGCCTTTTGGGCATTCGTAGGACGCCGGACCCGTTTCAAAATCGTAAAACATGCCGGAAACCGGTGCGCGCCAATCGTAAACGAGGATGTTGTAATCCTTGTTGATGAGGTTGAAGGTGCCGATGTAGTAGGGTTTCTCCGCACCGCCTTCTTGGGCGAAGTCGATCCGACCGAAGTAGGGGGATGCGGCAATTTTCTGGTACTTTTCCTTTTGCCGCTCCAAAAAAGCATGGCTTCGCTTTTGCTGTTTCATGGTGCCGATGTACTCCATAAACTCAACCAATTGGTCGAGCTCGTTGGAAACGGAAACCGGGCCTACCTCCTCCCAAAGCTCCTTTTGGGTTTGAAGTGCGTCCGCGCGAAGCTTTTCGTCGCCCTCGCAGTTTTCCTGATACTGGCGGTTGGCCTCCGCAAGCACCTCGTCAAGCCACTGAAGTTCTAAAGTTTGTTCCGTATCGTTCATGAAGCACCTCATTTTTTTCTAAAAACCGTATTGACAGCCTGCCAAAGTTGGCTTATAATAAAATTAGGAGATAATAAACAACTGTCAATAAAGCACAATTGAAATAAGCATAGCACTTTTTTTGAGTTGGTGTCAATAGGCCGCGCGTCGAAAATACGCGCGGTTTTTGCATATGCTTACGCTTATTTTATGAAAGCTCGGGAGGAAGATACGTGGGAACACCCCGAAGCCTGCGAACGCCGTGAGGGCGCTTTCTGTCTGTTGAAACGGAATGTTTTGTGCATTATGGCGATTTGGTGTTTAGCCTTCTTAAAAAGGAACTGTAAAAACGGCGGGAAGAACCCGCCATAAATTTATCTGTAATACCGTATGTCGCGCTCGGTAAGCCCGTAGTTTCGCACCAGGTATTCAAAAATCCTCCGGCAGGCATCGGCGTCGCTTAACGCGTTGTGATGGTGAAGCGGT
>JAEZGQ010000069.1 GCA_023416895.1 Bacillota bacterium
CCCCGCGAAATGGTTCGCGGGGGGTTTGGCATTGCTATTGCAGTTGGTAATCGTTATGCGCGTTCCCTTTTTTCCTTTGATTCTTCTGCGGCTTCAGGCAGCTCAAAAACGGGCTTTGCCAAGGTGACGATGGCCCATTCGATGCGCCTATCCTGCACCTGCTCCACTTGAATGGCGAGTTTGTCCACCATAAGTGAGGGTGTCGTGCCATCGTCGGGGATGTAGGAAAGCCGGTCCATGATCAGACCATTGAGGGTATCGAACTCGTCGCTTTCCTCAATTTCCACGCCGAGCTCGTCGGCAATGTCGCTGAGTGTGGCGCTGCCGGCAATGCGCCAGCTACCGTCGCCCAAGGCGGTGATCTCATGCTCGTCCTGCTTGTCGGACTCGTCGTAGATGTTGCCTACAATTTCCTCCAGCAGGTCCTCCATGGTCACAACGCCGCCCGTGCCGCCGTGCTCGTCCACAACAATGGCCATGTGCGTTTTGTTGCCCTGCATGTTGCGGAACAAAACGTCCGCCCGAACGGATTCGGGTACGAAATACGGCGCGCGGAGAAGCTCCTTTAAGGGCTTCTTTTGTTTGGAGCAAAGGTTCATCAAGAAGTCGCGCGTGATGAGAATGCCCAAAACATCATCGGTATCCTCCCCGCACACGGGGAAGCGCGAAAAGCCGCTTTCGCGAATTACGCCGAGGATGGTCTCCTCGCTATCGTCCGCCCAGAGAAACTGCACATCGGTGCGGTGCACCATTACGTCCGCAGCGGTGGTGTTGTTGAACTCGAAGATGTTGGCGATCATCTCTTTTTCGCTCGCTTCGATGGCGCCTTTTTCCTCGCCCACGTCCACCATGTAGAGGATCTCCTCTTCGGAAACCTCTTCTGCGTCGGCGTTGGGGTCAATGCCTAAAATACGCAGGATGCCGTTTGTAAGCTTGCTCAAAAGCCATATCACAGGCCGCATTACAACCGATATGCCCTTGATGATGTAGCACGCAAAGCGCGCCACGGGCTCGGGCTTTTGCATGGCGATGCGCTTAGGCACAAGCTCGCCAAACGCCAGCGTGAAAAACGACAAGATGAGCGTAATCACCAAAACAGAAATACCGTCTACCGTGCCGCGTGCCGATTCCGCAATTTGGAACGTGTTCATGCAAAACTCGGTAAGCCGGTCGGAAAAGTTTTCCGCAGCAAAAGCAGCGCCGATATAGCCGGCCAAAGTGATGCCGATTTGTATGGTGGAAAGAAACGCATTGGGCTCCTGCGCGATCTTGAGCATCAAAACGGCAGTTTTATCGCCGCTTTCGGCCTGACGGCGCAGACGGTTGTCGTTTAAGGAAATGACCGCGATCTCAGTCGCGGCAAAAAAGGCATTGATCAAAATCAACAGGACCTGCAGCATTAGCTGCGAAAATATACTAGGCCCTGATGGGTCCGCAGGCAAAAAAATTCCCCCTTTAGGTTCATAATGTACACATTATACCATAGAAGCGAAGCTGACATGGTATAATTCGCGCATGTGCGTTCGCCCAAAGGGCGCAAGTCGCACGCGCACAAGAGTAAGCCATATAATGGCCGCTTGCGGTCATTATAGCATATGTGGCCGAATTTATTCAAGACAATCCTTGGAAACAGAGGAAAAACCACACCAAATATATTCAGTTTTTTCGCGTTGCTTCGCGCATGCTTTCGTGTTTTTTACAAAAACCCATATGAAGCGCGTCATGCGGGCAGGCCCGCACGCAGTCGCCGCAGCGAATACATTCCATGGACGACGGCTTTTGATAAATGGGCACGTCGAGCTTGCAAATTTTTTGGCACGCGCCGCAGGATGTACACTTATGTTCCTCCACGCGGATGCGGTGGAGAGAAACGGGGTTCAAAAAGCCGTACAGCGCACCGAGCGGGCAAAGGTAGCGGCAAAACGGGCGGTAAAGCGCGATGGACAAAAGCACAATGGCGGTTAAAAGGAACACCTTCCATGCGAACAGCCACCCGGCGGCTTTTTGCAAGCTTTCGTTCAGCGTTACAAGCGGTATGCCGCCAAAGAGCGTGCCCGACGGGCATACCCATTTGCAAAACCACGGCTGACCCTGACCAAACGCGTCGAGGGCAAGCGCGGGCAAAAGCAGCACAAAAAGCAAAAGCAGCACGTACTTGAGCTTCCGAAGCACATTTTCACCGGGCAGCGAACGCAGCTTTTTGAAAAACGGAATTTTATAAAGCAGGTCCTGCACGAAGCCGAACGGGCACAAAAAACCGCACACAAAGCGCCCCGCAAGCGAGCCTACGAGGAGCAAAAAGCCAATCACATAGAACGAAACGTTGAACTGCCTGCTCCCGATTACAGCCTGAAGGGAGCCGAGCGGGCAGGAGCCCCACGCGCCCGGGCAGGAATAGCAGTTGAGCCCCGGCACGCATATTGCCTTTAAGTTGCCGTCGTAAATGACACCGTTTAAAAAGCCGTAGGCGTAGCTGTTTGTAAGAAGCGTAAAGCTCGCCTGCGTCCACGTGCGTACAGCGCCCGTTTTCTTGCGTTTACCCAATGCCGATACACTCCAGACAAATGTAAATTGCCTTTTTCAAAACAATGGCAACCTCGCCGCGAGAAATGCCGTAAACAAGGAAAGCCGCGCCCAAAAGGAACGCGGCCGCAAACAAAAAGCGGCGCCGCTTTTCGGCTTTCGCCGCGGCATTATGCCGCGAAACGGTTGTTTGTCCGCTCTTTTTCATACTAACCCTGTCTAACCCTGTGCTTCGAGCACGGCGTCAATGGTGGCCGCCCATTCCGCCTTCGTTTGGGAGCCAACAAAGACCTCACTCACGATTTCGCCTTTGCTGTTCACAAAGAAGCTCGTAGGAATGGCGCTCACGCCGTTCATCATTGCGGCGTTCACGGTTTGGGAATTGAGGATGTGAAGATAATCAGCACCCGTTTCTTCACGGATTTCCTTGGCAAGCTCGATCTCGTCGGGGGTTTCCGCTGAGGCATCTGCTAGGACTCCGATAAACTGCACGCCCTTTTCGGCGTATTCATCCGAAAGCTCGCCAAGATCGGGCATTTCGTTGATGCACGGCCCGCAGAACGTGCCCCAAATGTTCACAAAAGTAAGCTCGGCGTTTTCAAACACGGCATTGTCCACCGCGTTGCCGTCTAGGTCGGTACTTATAAACGCGGCGATGGGTTGCTTTTCGGGTTCGGGGGTAGGCGTTGCGGCGGGCACATCGGTGATGGGGGCTTGCGTCGCAGGTGCTTCCTCAGCAGTCGAGGGCGCACAGCCCAAAAGCGAGGCCGTTAAAAAAACAAGGGCAAGCGCAAACGCGCCATATTTTACAAAACGGGGGTTGAACTTCATCGTTGCCTCCTTTTAAATCGGGTAAAACCTTTTTGCAAACGGGTATTTTTGAGTAGTTGCATTAAACCACAAATCAACGCATTTCTCAATGCATAAATTGTGAACAACCGCCGCTGCGTGACCTTATCACAAACAAGGTTGCAACGCTTAGCAAGCAAGTGCCTTTTGATGGAGGAAGCAATTGCCTGTAAAGCGCGATAAGCCAAACTGCTACTCCCGCTGGTGGCTGCGCATACCAAAGGTGCTTTCTTGAAGGAAAACCAGGCATTACGGGGTTTGGCACGAATACCGCGCAGGCCTCCACTGGTGAGACTTACCTTAGCCAATTTTTTCATCCAACCCATCAAGCGTTCTGCTGATGGTTGTTGCGGCATATTCAAGGACAACCGCAAATACCCTATAAATAACATACGCTGTTTGCACCGCAAAAAAACGTCTGCCCCAATGAAGGCTTTGATGAATGCCCTTATGAAAAAAAAGCCCCTTTCTAAAACTTGGGTCAAGAACCGCCGTGTTCTGCTTCTTTTTGCGCTGGCCGCGGCGCTTGCGCTCGCCTCGCTTTTTGCCCTGGTTACACGGCAGGAGGAAGCCGAAGTTCGCGGTGAGTACGCGCCCATCACCAAGGAGGAAATCGCCTACGCGCTCAGCGTTGATCCGCCAAAGGATGCCTCGCGGCGCGCACTTGTGGAAGCGGCGGTTTCGCTTGTGGATACGGTGCATTACTTCTGGGGCGGCAAAAGCACTGCCGTGGGACGCGATGAAAAATGGGGTGTAATGACGGAGGTCACAAGCAGCGGCAGCCGAACAACGGGAACAATGCGCCCTTACGGACTCGATTGCTCGGGTTTTGTGTTGTGGAGCTTTGTGCAGCTTGGCTACGACGGCGAAGAAGCCGAGGCGCTTGTGGGCCTTGGTACATGGATGCAGTGGGAGCGAAGCTATGACATCAAATGGAGCGAGCTTGCACCCGGCGACCTCGCCTTTGAAAACCGCTATCCGGGCTCGAGCAGCAACCATGTGGGCATCTGCATCGGCTATAACGAGGCCGGGCAACCCGTTTTTGCGCATTGCTCCTCCACGTTCGACAATGTGGTGGTAACACCCGCGGGCGGCGTGTTCCGCTACGCCAGAAGGCCGTTTTTGTTTTACGCGGAGGATGGCGGGTTGTCGCCGTAAATACAGGCCTCTAACGGTACGTGCGGCTTTTTCAAGGAAGGCGAAGCGCTTCTTGTGTTTAAGCCTTATGTGTTATAAACTCTCAACAGAAAAGCGTTTATTGCGTGCTGCGTGAAAAATCATCTGCAATAGAAGGCGCCAATCGGCAGGTTGGTGCCTTTTTATAAAGGCGCTTTTTCATCGCACGGCAGGAAATGTTTTTAAAAACCTCATGCGGTATACTTAAACCACCGTACGGAGGAGAAAGCCATGCAGATACCTGAAATCATCAAATTAAGCCTCGACTACATCGAGCAAAATCTCAAAACCGATATTACGGCCGAAGAACTGGCGAAAATGGCGAACTACTCCACCTTTCATTATTACCGCCTGTTTTCAGCGGTGATGGAGTCGTCTGTTTCAAGCTACATCCTGAAGCGGCGGCTTGACCACGTGCTTAGTGAAATAGCCGGTGGACGCAAGGCCATTGATGTTGTGCCTGCGTACGGTTTTGATACCTACGCCGGATTTTATAAGGCATTTACCAAGATGTATGGCTGCTCTCCGAAAAAGTATCTTTCGATTTACAAACAGCACAAGCCGAAAAAACCGGAGGTGGCAACGATGTATTCGAAAAAGGATTTGCGAAATGTCCTTGAAAACTGGGACATTGAAAGTGGCTTGCCGATTGGCGACATTTATCTCGCGGATGGAACAAAGGTATCCGGCGGAGTCTTCACGGTCGGCACCGAGTATATTCTTAAAACAGGCGAGCGCGAAAAGCTCATGAAAAACATGAAGGTTGCAAAAGCACTCTCAAAACAAGGCTTTGACGCATCTCTTCCGGTACCGACGAAACAAGGGTTTGAGTATTTGGACGGCAAAGAACCTTTCGTTCTGACACACGCGGTCAAAGGCAACCCTCTCCCCAAAGCTGATGGGTTCGGAAATAACCGCATAGAGTTTGGCAAGAAGTATGGAAAAAGCATAGCACGGCTCCATAAAGCATTGAAAGAAGTGCAAAACGAAATCTTGCCGGATGAGGTCAATTTATATAAAAGCGTAACGGATTGGGCACTTCCGATTGTACGCCAGAAGAATGAACAATGGAGCATGGGTCTTGATGAGGATTTTTTCAAAGATTTCACGGATACCTTTGGAAAGTTGTATGACAGACTTCCCAAGCAGCTCATTCACCGCGACCCAAACCCAGGCAACATCCTGTTTGAGAACGGCGAGGTAAGCGGGTTCATCGACTTCGATTTGAGCGAGGTTAACATTCGCTTGTTGGATGCCTGCTATTGTGCGACCGGCATTTTATCAGAGAGCAGCGATGAGGAGTATGAAAAATGGCTCGACATTCTCAGCGGAATTTTGCACGGATACGACAGCGAGGGCAAGTTGAGTGCAGAAGAAAAGCAGGCTGTATTTTATGTGATCTGTGCTATTGAGATGGTTTGTACCGCATATTTCGAGTCGCGCGAAGAATTCAAGCAGCTCGCTAAGACCAACCGCAAAATGTTTAAGTACATCGTTGATAACAAAGCCAAAATTCAGCAGATGTTCTGACCAATAATGAGGCTCTATGTTCGTAACAGCAAGCGGTGAGCCGTTAACTTCGTTCCCTTATTAAGTATAAAAGCAGAAAGCCGGTTGCAAAATCGTGACTGGCTTCCTGTTTTTTAACAAAACCCGCGGGTATGCACTTACGTGTCCGCGGGTTTGCCGTTTCTAAACACACAAAGCCTTCGTTACTTCTCCGAGAACACCACCGTCAAATCCGGGTGCAGCTGCAAAAGGGAGGCGGGGAGGCGGGGGGTAACGGGGCCATTGAGCGCACGGTCAAGCACCGATAGCTTTTGCTGCCCGTTTGCCACGAGCAGTATTTTTTTTGCCTGCATGATGTGGAGCATACCCATGGTGAGCGCAAACTCCGGCACGTTGTTGGGGTCGTCGCCAAAAAAGCGGGCGTTTGCCTGCCGCGTGGCTTCGCTTAGGCGCACGCGGTGCGTTTTCATCATAAAATGCTCATCCGGCTCGTTGAAGCCGATGTGCCCGTTGGGGCCTATGCCAAGAAGCTGAAGGTCGATGCCGCCAAGGCGGGAAATGAGCGTGTCGTACGCCTCGCACTCTGCTTCGTAGCTTCTCGTCATGCCGTTTGGAAGGTGCACGTTTTCGCGCCGGATGTCGATGTGGTTGAAAAAGTTCGCGTTCATGAAGCTTAAATAGCTCTGCTCGTGCGAAGCGGGGAGCCCACAGTATTCGTCGAGGTTCACCGTGGAGGCAGACGCAAAGGAAACGTCGCCCTTTTTGTGCCACTCGATGAGCTGCTGGTATGCGCCGATGGGCGTGGAGCCTGTGGCAAGGCCCAAAACGCTGGTTTCCTTGAGGATCACCTGCGCGGAAATGACGTTTGCCGCCTTGCGGCTCATATCGCGGTAGTCCTTTGCAACTACGAGTTTCATGTAAGCTCCCTTCCTTCTATGAACACCCTCTTGAGGTTGAACGATTCGTCCGTAAGCAAAAGATCCGCAAGCTTGCCCTGCTCGATGCTGCCGATTTCGCTCTCAAGCCCAATGGAACGCGCGGGCGTGAGCGTTGCTGCGATGAGCGCCTGCTCCTTGGGGATGCCGAATGCAATGCAGTTTTGAAGCGCCGTTAAAACATTGGTGGAGGAACCGGCGATGGTTCCGTCCTTTAGCGTCGCTTTGCCTTCTTTTACAAACACCGGCTGGCCGCCAAGCTCGTATTCGCCGTCAGGCAGGCCTGCGCTTCGCATGGAATCGCTCACGAGGCATACCCTTTGCGCGCTGTAAAGCGCAAACGACGCGCGGATTACGGCTGGGTGCAAATGAATGCCGTCACAGATAAGCTCCACATACGCGCCCGCGTCAAACGCCGCACCCACAACGCCGGGGCTGCGGTGCAAAAACGGCTCCATGGCGTTATAAAGGTGCGTTACATGGTTCGCCCCATTGTAAAACGCGCGCATAGCCGTATCGTAATCCGCCGCGGTGTGCGCAAGGGAAACCG
>JAEZGQ010000071.1 GCA_023416895.1 Bacillota bacterium
GTTGGCGCTCGCGCCGCCGTCCACCTTGAGCGTGGCAAGGTCGATGCCCGAATCCGCCCGCATGGCGGCAAGCACGTCGCCCGTTTGGTAGGCGATGCTGTCGAGCGTGGCGCGGACGATGTGGTACTTGTTGCAGCCGCGTGTAAGCCCCACAATGGCGCCGCGTGCATACTGGTCCCAATGCGGCGCGCCAAGGCCCGTAAAAGCAGGCACCACATAGCAGCCGTTGGTGTCCGTAACATTTTGGGCAAGGTGTTCGGACTCCGCCGCGGAATCGATGAGTCGCATTTCGTCGCGGAGCCACTGTATAGCCGCACCCGCTACAAAAATGGAACCCTCGAGCGCATAGGTCACTTTGTTGTTGTATCCCCATGCGATGGTCGTCACCAACCCGTTTTTCGAAAACACAGGGGTCTCACCGGTATTCATGAGCAAAAAGCAGCCCGTGCCGTACGTGTTTTTGGCTTCGCCCGCCGCAAAGCAGGTTTGCCCGAACAGCGCCGCCTGCTGGTCGCCCGCCGCGCCGGCAATGGGAATTGCGCCGCCAAGATATTTTTTGTCGGCATACCCGAAAATACCGCTTGAAGGAAGCGCTTTGGGGAGCATGGCACGCGGGATGTTCAGCTCCTTTAAAATATCCTCGTCCCATTCGAGCGTATTGATGTTAAAAAGAAGGGTGCGCGAGGCGTTGGAATAATCCGTCGCGTGAAATTTTCCGCCGGAAAGCTTCCACATGAGCCACGTATCCACCGTGCCAAAAAGAAGATCGCCCTTCTCGGCACGCGCCCTCGCGCCCTTTACGTTTTCCAAGATCCACCGAAGCTTGGTGCCGGAAAAATAAGCGTCGATCACAAGGCCCGTCTTTTGCCGAAACATTTCCGTAAGCCCTTTTTCCTTGAGCGCATCGCAATATTCACTGGTGCGGCGGCATTGCCACACGATGGCGGGGCACACAGGCTCGCCTGTATGCCTATCCCACACAACGGTGGTTTCGCGCTGGTTGGTGATGCCAATGGCCGCAATGTCGGCCGCAGTCGCGCCGATTTTTTGCATTGCCTCCACGGCCACGCCAAGCTGTGTGGACCATATTTCACCTGCGTCGTGCTCCACCCAGCCGGGCTTTGGGTAAAATTGGGTGAACTCCTTTTGGGCGACGCTTTGTATTTCTCCCTTGCGGTTGAACAGGATGCAGCGGTTGCTGGTGGTGCCGGCGTCAAGCGCCATCACATACTTCGCCATGAAACAGCCTCCTTCTTCCTAACTTCGCGACTGAACGCGCGTTTTATACAAGCCAAACCTCGCGGTTGGTGGTAGAAATGGCCATGGCACCCGCCTCAAGGGCTCGCATTACATCCTCCTTGGAGGCGATGAGCCCGCCCGCGAGAATGGGCGTTGAAGTTAAGCCGCACACCTTTTTGATGATAGAGGGCGATACGCCGGGCATGACCTCGAGAAAGTCGGGCCGCACGGCGTCGCATCCGCTTACACTTGCAAGCGCCATCGAATCGATCAAAAACACGCGAAGCACCGTACACATATGAAGCTCACGCGCGCGGCGGATAAAGCTCGGGCGCGTGGAGAGGATGCCGTTTGCTTCGGTATTCTGCTTCAAAAAATCCACCGCGATCTCGCGGCTCGAAAGCCCTTCCACAAGGTCCGCATGTACGAGCACAAACTTGCCCGCCGCCTTCACGCGGCGCACAAGCTCGCCGATGTTTAAAATGCTGCCATAAAGAATGAAAACGATTTGAATGTCGTCAAGCGCGAGACAGCGTTCAAGCCCCTCCGCATCCTTGACGGCGGCAATCACGGGGTTTGCCGCAACGGCGTCGTAAAATTCCTGCTTCATGCTGTGTCCTCCCTGAAGTTCCTATAAAGTAAACAAAAAAGAGCATGGCGCAAACGGCAGTTTCCCACCGTTTCTCCCTTGCTCTCATCTCAGGGCGCATCTATTTCGCTGTCGCACCGCCGCCTAGAGGCGGACGGCTGCGGAATCTCTCCCGCGCTTCAAATTTTACCACGCCTGGGCATTGATTACAACTATAAATACAGCGTCAACTTCGTTATACAATTGCTAACGAAGCGCCCACGCCCGTCCAAAGACCCATAAAAAAGCCGCCCGCTCGATAGGCCATTTGTTAGGCTCCTGCTTTTGGCGATGCACCTTGCGCATTCACATCATACGTCCCCGATCAAGCGACCATTGATGCAAAAATGCACTAATTCTGCCCATGCCGATAAAAACCTTTGCTGCACAGCAAGCTTACCGACAAGCCGACCAACAACACACCTGATGCTATCATAAGCCATCGCATGGACATTATATCCGCAAGCGGGCCGAAAAAAACCATGCCAATTGGCAGAAATCCAGAGTACATTGCACCGAACAGGCCGAACATCCTTCCCTGCATTTCAGGAGTCGTATTTTCCTGCAGCAATGTGGTGGAAGCTGTTTGCACCATCGTCAGCGCGACTCCGTATACCGCCATGAGAATCAGGTATACAATCAGATTGCGGGCGGCGCCCATTCCGATTGCTAAAATTCCGAAGGCAATCATTCCGATAACCAGCGTTTTGACGCGGTTCTTGAATCCGCCCCAGGTGCTGATGAGGAGGCCTCCTGCCATCATCCCTAAAAAGCCAACTACCTCTACAAGCGTAAGATACCAATAGGTATCACCGTAGTATCTGCTGACAAACAATGTTGCAAGAAATCCAGCCGGAACACATAAAAAGATAAAGAGGCCAAACGCGATCAACAATTGTCCGATGAATTTATGATCCTTGGCGTATCGAAAGCCGGCCTTCATTTCGGAAATTGTGGAGGGCTGTTGTTCTGCTTTTGCAAATGGCAAGGTAACTGCGAGCATGGTTCCAATGCCCACAAGCGCCGTCGCGATATCGATCAGAAGTGTCTGACGGAACGTACCTACGGATAGAACCGCACCTGCTATGGCCGGAGCCGCAAACTGTACGACGGACTGTATCGTCGCGTTGACACCGTTAAACTTCATGAGGGCTTCTTCTGGAACGAGCTGCGGAATTGCTGCATTCACAGCAGGGGTTTGTACGCCTGCGCCCAATGAGCGTATCACGGAGATGACAACAAGTGCCGTAAGCAGTCCCGGCCCTTCTCCTATATAAGGTATCAAATAAACCAAAGCCAATGTTGCGATGGCAATGCCTGCATCCGCCAATATGATGAGCCGTTTGCGCGGAAAGCGATCAGCCCACACGCCCGAAAAGAATGAAATCAAAAACTGCGGCACATATGCAGCAATTGTCAGTGCCGATACCCATACACCGGATGAAGTTTTCAGCGTTACAAACCAGATGATCGCGAACTGAACAACCGATGAACCCAGCAGCGAAGCGCCTTGACTAATAAGGAACAATGCTGCCTTCTTTTTGTAACTTGACATAAACAGTAACTCCTCTCCCTTTCACAGATTATAGTATAAGCGAAAAGAAAAGGTTGGTGTATTAATGGATGGTTTGATATTTTTCTTTCATCTGCAAAATCATGTTGACCATTTCCCCAGCATCCACCCTTGTTTTGCAAAGTGACACAATCAGCTGATCGCAAACAGATAGGATATCCTCGTCCCAGCCTGGGCTATTTAGCACTGTTTCGATGGATGACACTTCATTTCGGTCAAGACCGTTTAGCAGACGCAGGATTGCGGACAGAGAGTAATTGGCACACCGCAATGTCCGAATCATGTTAAGCCGTTCCATATCCGCTGCATGATAAACGCGATAACCAGTTTCTCTGCGGTGTACCTTCAGCAATCCGCTGCGTTCCCATGTACGAAGCGTTTCCGACGTTATATTCAGAAGGTTGGCTGCTTCCCGACGTTTCAGTACGATGTTTTCTGTGGCGAATGCGTTTTTCATCCTTTTTTCGACCGCAGCAATGGCCGCTTTTGCATTTGCTATCTCCCGATCAATCATGCAGACATACTCGTCTGCGGCTTCAAGGGACTTATCCAAATTCAGTTCAGCACACAATTTAACAATCTCGACTGCTTTTTTCTTAAACCATTTTGCAGCACTTCCGCATGCATGGCTTTTCGAATCAACCGGCATTGATCCATATGCAAATCTGTATAAATACGGTATCCGTTACCCCGGCGTTTTGGCTTCGTGATGAATCCTATTTCTTCATAGAACCGCAGTGTATTTACATGAATGCCGATTGAATCCGCCATTTCTTTTGTTGTGTAGGTTTTCTGATTCAAATTCTCATCTGCTCCAAACTGAAATTTACTAAATACTTCCATGAGCACTCTATGCCGCGCCAAATCTTCTTCCGGTATTACGACAAAGGGGGCGTTGTCTGCCAACAGTTGATAAAAATGATACGGTTTCAAATGGTTTCATTTGGTTTCACTCAGATTTGAAACCATGAAGCGGAATATGAAACCATATTTCCTCACCGAGTTATTTGCCAGCACATAGCTAAGGGGATAATACTTGTAGTGTTCACATCAACCCCATACACCAAATAACAACAAGCGCCGTTAATGTCACCAGCGTATCAATGGTGATTCCGTAGAACATAGGTGCAAGACCGGCTTTCTTGAAGTCGGTTATGCTGGTTCCCAGGCCGATGGCAGCCAAGGCAGTAACCATCAAAAATTTGCTGGTGCTTTTCATAATCCCGGATACTGCCACGGGAATACAGCCAACGCTGTTCAGAATAGCCAGCAGCAGGAAACCGCCAATGAACCAAGGAATAATCTTCATCAGATTTACTTTCTGCCCATTGTTTGCTGCTTTCATTTCTTTCTGCTTTATGCGAGTGCTAATGAACGCAAAAACCAACACGGTAGGGATAATCGCAATGGTTCGGATAAGCTTGACCATTGTGGCGAAGTCGCCTGCAACCTCGGAAAAAGCATATCCTGAAGCAACAACGCTGGCAGTATCATTCACGGACGTTCCAGCCCAGATACCATAGGCAATATCGGACATCCCCAAAGCTTTGCCCATGAGAGGGTACAGTGCAATCATTACCATGTCGAAAAGGAATGTAGAAGACATAGCAAAGGCGATGTCTTTGTCATCGGCATCAATTACCGGTGCGATTGCTGCTACGGCAGAGCCACCGCAAATTCCGGTTCCCGCAGAAATCAGGTTGCTCAGCTTCCAGTTCAAACCAAAAAGCTTGCGGATGAAATAGCCACCTCCAAAGCACATAGCAAAGGTGAAGGTCATCACGAAAAAGGTCATCTTGCCTACGGAGAGAATGGTGTTGACACTGAGCGATGCACCCAAAAGAATAATTGCAGCCTTCAGGACTTTTTTGGAT
The DNA here is from genome assembly GCA_023416895.1 of Bacillota bacterium. Taxonomy (GTDB): domain Bacteria; phylum Bacillota; class Clostridia; order Christensenellales; family CAG-138; genus UBA7707. The sequence continues at coordinate 5,315 of JAEZGQ010000071.1, forward strand.
GTAAATTTCAAAGCCGGCTTCATCCATGCCGGATGAAAAAAGCTGTTGATAATAGTACCCATAAACAGGGCAATGATGGATGCCCCCATCAGCTCTCCGGGGATCAGCTCTTCTACAAGTACGGACAGACCAGCTACCGCAAAGCATATGGCGTCACCCAGTATAAACATACCGTGATCTTTTGTTTTTGTTTGCACAATGTATTTCCTCTGATTTTTCGATTTCCCTTTTATTTTAGTACCAATGTATGATAAAATAAAGTTATTATACGGTATAATATAATTCCAATTTATTATCACAGGAGCAAACATGGATCAGAAACTATACACATTTCTTATTCTCTGTCAAACAATGAATTACCGTATGGCAGCAAAGCGCCTTCATCTTTCACAGCCGGCTGTTACAAAGCAAATTCAATCCTTGGAACAATCATTGCAAACGAAGCTATTTTACTACGATGGACACACCTTGCACAAAACAGAAAAATGCCTACTTTTAGAGCGATATGCGATTTCTCAGCAATATCAATTCGAGGAACTGCAACTGGCCATTGCGGACAAGAAGCGTCTGAAATTACGAATTGGTGCGACCAAGACCATAGGCGACTATGTGTTGATCGATGCAATTAAGGATTATCTCGGTTGCCCCAGCCACGAGCTTTCTCTTGTAGTGGATAACACAAAACATCTTTTGCAAATGCTGGATGAAAATCAGTTAGATTTTGCGGTTATCGAAGGCACTTTCAGCAAAACAAAATACGACTCCTATTTGCTGCGAATGGAGCCATTCGTTGGAATCTGTGCAAAAAACAGTCCTTTATGCGGAAAGCATATTTCGATTGAGGAACTGCTGAACGAAACCATCATTGTCCGTGAAGAGGGTTCTGGTACCCGTCGGATTTTTGAGGAGCGACTGATGGCCTCTGGATACGAACTGAGTGATTTTTACAGAGAAGTCTCTATCAGCAGTTTTGTTTCGATTAAAGCATTGGTTTCAAGTGGGATTGGCATCAGCTTTTTATATCACTCCGTTGTCTCCAATGCAGATGACATCAGCACCTTTACCGTCAATGGATTAACGGAGCCCCATGCATTTCACGTGGTCTATACGCGAAACACAAATGCCAAGAACTACTCGGAACAATTTCTTAGCGGGCAAATGAAGTGACTGCAATCTGATTAAACATTTCAACTTGAGTCGTGGGTATTTCTATAAAAAGAAAAAGGTTGATAGTTTCAGATACTCTCGTATCAAAACTATCAACCTTGTTTGGTAGTTGTGAGTATACCGCAAACCTATGAGTTTTTCTGCCGTGGCTGTAAAGAGCCCTCGGCTTGCTTTTTATTTCGCTACTGTCAAGCGTTAAGTCCACATCATTGTCTTTGTATTTTCCGCGCATACTACGTAAGAGTTTACAGCGAAAGGCAGGTGCTGCCCTGTGACAAATTCAACACAAAAACCCAACAGACTGATCCACGAAAAATCGCCTTATCTACTCCAGCACGCCTACAATCCCGTGGATTGGTATCCATGGGGCGACGAGGCATTTCAAAAGGCGAAGTACGAGCTTAAACCCGTGCTTCTTTCTGTCGGCTATTCCACCTGTCATTGGTGCCATGTGATGGAGCATGAATCCTTTGAGGACGATGAGGTGGCTTTGGTTTTGAACCGCGCATTCGTTTGCGTAAAGGTAGACAGGGAGGAACGCCCGGACGTTGACGCAGTGTACATGGAAGCGTGCATGGCGATGAACGGCTCCGGTGGCTGGCCGCTTACGGTGTTGATGACACCCGATAAGGAGCCGTTTTTCGCCGGAACTTATCTCCCCAAGGCTTCGCGCTACGGCGCGGTGGGCTTTTTGGAGCTTTTGCACGAGGTGGAGCGGCTTTGGCGCGTGGATAGAACGAAGCTTTTAATTGCAGGGTCACGCTTCGCCGAACACCTCAAAGAACGGGAAACGCACACCTCCAAAACGTTTGAACCCTCTCGAGCGATGTACCTTGACGCGCGCGAGGCGTTTTCCCGTGCGTTCGACCGCGAAAACGGCGGCTTTGGCGACGCGCCGAAATTTCCCACGGCGCACAACCTTTTGTTTCTCCTTGGCCTTTTTGCGCTGGAGGGCGATGCGGATGCACTATTTATGGCAGAAAAAACGCTTGTACAAATGTACCGTGGCGGCATTTTTGACCACATCGGCGGCGGGTTTTGCCGCTATTCCGCCGACGCAACATGGCTCGCGCCGCATTTTGAAAAAATGCTTTACGACAACGCGCTTTTGAGCCTAGCCTACACGGAGGCATACAGGCTTACGCAAAAACCGCTTTACGAAACCGTAGCAAGGCAAACGCTCGACTTCTGCCTGCGTGAGCTTTTACACGAGGAAGGCGGTTTTTTTTGCGCGCAGGATGCGGACAGCGAAGGTGAAGAAGGCGTTTTTTATATTTTTACCCCGCGGGAGGTGCTAACGGTACTCGGCACGGAAGCGGGCAAGGCGTTTTGCGAGGCGTACGACATTACGGAGAAGGGGAACTTTGAAGGGAAGAGCATACCCAACCTTTTGAAAAACGCGCGCTTCGAGAGCGCTTTTGAGGCGTTTTCAAAAGCCCGTCAGACGCTTTACGGCTACCGCCGCGCGAGGACGCATCTGCACACCGACGACAAAATCCTCACTTCGTGGAATTCGCTGATGATACTCGCGCTTTGCCGGGCGGGCGTGATTTTTGACGAACCTCGCTACCTTGATGCGGCTGTCGCCGCCAAGCAGTTTGTTTCAAAAAAGCTCAGCGACGGAGAAGAGCGCCTCCGCGCCCGCTGGCGCGAAGGCGAGGCGGCCTTTCACGGAGGGCTTGCCGATTACGCGTTTTACGCGCTCGCGCTTACGGCGCTTTATGAAAGCACCTTCGACGTAACGCTGCTGCGCGATGCGGGCTCCTTTTCCAAGGCCATGCATATGCTGTTTTTCGACGTAAGCGGCGGCGGGTATTTTATGTATTCAAAAGAAAGCGAGCAGCTCCTTACGCGCCCGAAGGAAACCTACGACGGTGCACTTCCCTCTGGCAACGCTGCGGCGGCTTTTCTTTTGCTCAAGCTTTTCAGGCTTACCGCCCAAAAGGAGTTCGGTGCGCTTTTTGACGCGCAGCTCAAATTTTTAACGGGCGCGGTGGACGGCAGCGCTCTTGGGCACGGTGCTTTTATGCTAACGCTTTTAAAGGCCATTTGCCCTCATACGGAGCTTATATGCACCTCCAAAGACGGAAGCGCCTCTCACAAGGTGCGCGCGCTCCTTCGAAAGAGCGTAGCAAACAACCTTACGGTGCTTGTAAAAACCGAGGGCAACGCAGGCACGCTTTCGCGCCTTGCACCCTTCACCCTCGCTTACACGGTGCCGAAAACGGGTGCAAGCTATTACGTATGCCGCAACGGCAGCTGCAAAAGGCCTGTGGAGTCGGCAGAGGAAGCGGAAAAGCTTTTATAAATGCATGTACAATTTTAGCTTTAACCGAGAAATGCTCCCGCGGCCATCGCGAGAGCATTCTTTATGAGCGCGCGGCGAAACAGTTTATGTCCCGCACGGGTATTCGTCCAAAAGCGCAAGCGCTTCCTTGCGGATGCGAGAAAGCTTACCCTTCCATTGCGCAGCATCGCCCGCATATGCGCATCCAAGAATTTTTTCCGACAAATTCTTTACGATGAGATACGCGGCGTAGCTATGCGTGTTGTTCGGGTTGTCGGCGCAGGCTTCCGCCAACATGTATCGAAAAGATTTGAAGTTTGCCGCATAAACCAGTTCTACAAGCTTTGCCCTGTATTCAAGGTGCATGGAGGAAATATTAGGAATTTGCCTCCTATCCTCTACATGCTGCGCCTCGTGCTTCAAAAATCGAACGCGAAAGCTTGAGTTGAGCATTCCGCCCGCATAAAGCTTTTTGATGCAGCAAAGTGTGCCATCCTTAGCCGCCCAACCTCCTGTGCCGATTTTATCAAAGGAAAGGAACGCCATCCAGCTTCGGCTTACAAAGCCCGTCATCATGTTTACCGTATAGCGCGTTACCGTATGAGGGAGCTTTACGCGGTAGGTAGT
>JAEZGQ010000085.1 GCA_023416895.1 Bacillota bacterium
CGCCGCTGTTCCAAGTTTCGCTTTTCAAAACGACCGCCCGAGCATCGGTCAGGTTTTTTCCATCCGCCATTTGGTAGGCGGATTCCAAAATGCCCTGTTCTTCCTTTTTGCGTCTGTCGTTGAGGGCACTTAATTTTAGCGCGAGTTCTTGCGCGCGATCTTCCTCCTGCCCGGTGCAGGTCAAAAGTTCCACAGCAAGCGATGCATCCGCAAGCCTACCTGCGGCGTTGAGCCGCGGCGCCGCCAGAAACGCCAGTGCATGGGCGTTGACGCGCTTTGCGTTCGCTGCTTTTAAAAGCGCCTGAAGCCCCACGGGGCCCTGCCCCTTGTTGAGCACGGCAAGCGTGCGCGCCACAAGCGCACGGTTTTCACCAAGAAGTGGAACAACGTCTGCCACCGTTGCAAGCCCGGCAAGCGCCAGATATTTTTCTGCCGCATCGCCCATGAGCGCTTGCGCAAGCTTATAGGCAATGCCCGCACCGCAAAGATCGGCATTTGGGTAATCGTCCATTGGTGCCGCCGTGCAAACGAGCGCGGCACAGTTTGGCAGGCTTTCGCCGCAGCGGTGGTGGTCGGTAACGATCACCTCCATGCCGAGCGAATACGAAAGCTCCGTTTCAAGAAGCGCTTTGATGCCGTTGTCCACGGTGACGATGAGCTTTACACCCTCATCAGAAAGCTTTTTTACAGCCGCCTCGTTCATGCCGTAACCCTCGGCGTGGCGGTTTGGAATGTGGTACATTACGTCCGCACCAAGCTCCTTGAGGCAAAGAAAAAGAATGCTCGTCGCGCACACGCCATCGGCATCATAATCGCCGTATACCGCAATACGCTCGCCTTTTTCTATGGCGAGGCGGATGCGGCTTACGGCCTTTTCCATATCGTTTAAAAGATAGGGGCTGTGAAGCGGGAAGGAACAGGGGTTTAAAAATGCTTCCGCCTCCGCCGAACCGTAAATCCCGCGCGCGTTTAAAAGCGCTTGAAGCGGCTCCGAAACGCCTAAAATGCGTTCGGAGGCTTCGGAAAACTCGGTTTTGCGGCGCTCAAAGAAAAGCAAGCACGTTCCCCTTCCGGCTTCGTTATGGTTTATTCGCTTTCGAGTTCCTTGCGCATGGCGTACATCGCCATGGCGTTTTCGGCGCGCTTCTTTTCAAACGCGCAGGTCATTTGGTGCGGCTCATAGATGGAGCCGTTGTACTTGTAAGCATTGGCCGCACAGCCACCGCTGCAAAAATACTTTGCCCAGCAGGCCTTGCACGCTTCCTTGGTAAGGATGTTGCAATCTAAAAAGCCCTGCTGCATTTTCGTGTCGAACTCGCCCGTGAGGACGCTTCCCATTTTGTAGCCTTCCTCGCCCACGAACTGGTGGCAGGGGTAAAGATCGCCCTCGGGGGTAACGGCAACGTACTCGCTGCCCGCGCCGCAGCCCGAAATGCGCTTTTTTAAACACGGCCCGTTTCCAAGGTCGATCATGAAGTGGAAAAACACAATATGCTTTCCAGTCTTTTCGCGCTCCCACAAATAGGAGGCAAGCGCGTCATATTCCTCAAGCACGCGTTTAAGGTCGCTATCGCGAAGCGCGTAAGGGCTTTCGTCGGGCAAAACCACAGGCTCGAGAGAAACGCGGTCAAACCCAAGCTCGGCCATATGCTTCACATCCTCGGTAAAGTCGAGGTTTTTCGAGGTGAATGTGCCGCGGATGTAATATTCCTTGTCGCCGCGCCGCTCCACAAGCTTTTTGGCGTTTTCCACGATGATGTCGTAGGAACCCCTGCCGTTTGGCGTGGGGCGCATGGCGTCGTGAACCTCTTTTCGCCCGTCGAGGCTCAAAACGACGTTGTACATTTCTGCGTTGAGGTAGTCGATCACCTCGTCGGTAAGCGCCACGCCGTTGGTGGTGATGGTAAAGCTGATTTCCTTGTTGTGCTTTTTTTCAAGCTCCCGCCCGTAGGCGACGATCTCCTTTACGGCACCGAAGTTCATGAGAGGTTCGCCCCCGAACAAATCCACCTCTAGATGGCGGCGGTTGCCTGAATGGGCGACCAGAAAGTCGAGCGCTTTTTTGCCGGTTTCGCTCTTCATGAACATGCGCTCGCCATGGAATTCCCCGGTGTCCGCAAAGCAGTATTTGCAGCGAAGGTTGCAGTCGTGCGCAATGTGGAGGCACATCGCCTTGACGATCTCGGGTTGCGCGGTCCCTTGGGGGATGTTTGGCGCGGGCGAATCGAAAGCGCCCTGCGCTTTTAATGCGTCGAGTTCTTCGATGAGTTCATCAATCTCGTTTCTTTCATAGGGGAGCGCATAGGGATCTGCGCCATTTTCAAGCGCGCGCACAACGTTGTAGGCAAACTCGTCGAGCGCGTGGAGCGCGCCGCTTTCCACGTCGAGCGCGTAAAAGCCGTTTTGAAAGGCAAAGGCGTGTATCAAGAGGATTCTCCTTAATTTTTATGTAAGTTTGCTTGGAGCCTTTTAAAAAGCGCGGTAAAACCTCCGGAAAGCGGAAAAAAAGGCGCCAGCGACGCCTTTTTAAAACCCCGAGGTTTCGCCGCGGGCGAAGCCTCCGTGCGGTTATGCAACTATTTGCATCGCCCAAAAAGCCACGAATAGCCACTGGACCGGCTTTTGCCGCGCGGTTTATTTCTGCTCGTTCTTGCAGGTCTGGTTGGCGACCGTGCAGGAGGTTTTGCAGGCGGACTGGCAAGAAGCTTGGCACTCGCCACAGCCGCTGTGCGCGGAAGTGTTCATGCAGGGCTTCTGAATGGTTTTTACGTGTTTCATAGGTATAACCCCCCGTTTTTTGGATTTCCTACACGGTATTATACACAACTTGCTTAAGGCACACAAGCACAATTTGCCCCTCTTGGCGCGCATGTTCACGCCGGGAGGGGCAAGTTTCTGTTTTCAATGCTTGTTGAAAACCGCGTGTGCGCAATCCATGTAAGGCTTTCAACTATTTCCGGAACATCTGCATGAGCATTGCCATGAGCATGCCCGAAAGCGCGCCGATGCCCATATCCGACAAAAGCGCAAGCGAAAAGCTGAACGAATCCGAAAGAATGGAAAACACCATAAATGCGAGAACCGTATACAAAAGCCCCGCGAGAAGCCCCACAAGCCAGCACCGCTCCTTGCATTTTCTGGTTGCAACAAACGCTGCGAGCGCCGCCGAGATCACTTTGATGACGGAATTCGCTACGGGGATGCTGTCTGTATTGGCCCATTCCTGCTTGAGTATCACAGCAAACAGCACGATGAGCGCGATGCTGAACGCCGACGCGATGAGCGCGCCCTTTAAGATAGGCATCCAAATGCCTGCCTTTGCCGTATCCGCCGTTTTCAAGCCTTTCATGCGCACCTCCAAGCGAGCCTTGCGGCTTTCTAGGGTGTGTTTCCACATTCCAAGCACACCCTAGTGATAGATATGCGTGAAACGGCAAAATATGCTTGTATGCGCCAGCGCGTATGCGTTCACATAAAAGAGGCGGTACCTATCTTACGTCCTTTGAAAAATGCTGATAGTCCTTTGAATTTTTCCAGTCGCCGCCCCACGTCCAGCCATGCTCGGTAAACAGCTGGTAACAAAGGTCGTCGTGGTCGATCTTCCCTACAAAATCCCGCGTGCGGTCGGCATATTCCGCGCCGCTTTCGGGCGAAATGCCCCCGTCGCTTTTCACGTAGGGGTTCAAGAGCGGGTTGATGTCCACGGCAAGGCCGTAGCTGTGCAAGGAGAGCGTTTTGCTGCCCGCCACCACGCGGTAATTGAACGCGGATGTGTTGTTGGCCGCCATGGAGAGGTTGTCGTCCGCCGCCTCGCCAAACTCATCCACCAGCACCACCGAGGTGAGCGGATACTTTGCCTGATAAAGCTCATAGAAGATTTCCATGACTTCTTGCGCCACCTTTTTGTTGACAATCAGCTCCCCCTCACGCACGTTTCCTTCAAAATCCACATGCAGCAGGTGGATATAGCGCAGATTGCTGTAATTGACGGCGGCGTCGCTGTCGTTTTGCGGGTAGCTCAATCCCGTGATGCGCGCTCTTGTCGCGTCGTCGAGAGGAACATAATAAAAATCGTCGTTGAGGGAGACCCGTTCCGCCTGTGACGCGGACGTTTGGGTGGGTTCAGGCGTCGCCGAAGGCAGTGGTGTTTCTTCAACCACAAAGGACGTGGCCGTAACAGCCAGCGGCAGCGACGCTTCCGGCGTGGGCGCTTGCGTTGCCGCAGCCGTCAAAGGGACTTCAATATGCACATCAGGGCTTTCCTTCGCATCGCGCGCGGCAAAACAGCCGCAAGCCATAAACATAACCGTAAGCACAAGCGCAACGCTTCTTCTTTTCATCAAAAAACCTCCAAAAGCTATCCCACGTAGAACCCTGATTTTCGGTTTCATTGTAACCCTTTCTGTCTTTCGCGGCAAGCAATGGAGCAGGAAACAACTACCCTTTCACGGCACGCTGTGGTAAACTAAAAAAATCAATGCAAAAGGACGGCGATTTGGGGTATGGTACGCGGCGAGTATTTTACGCCAAGGCTTAAAATGACGCTTTCTCACCCGCGCCTCGCGCCGCCGGTGACGGATTATTTTATTCGCAACCGCGCATTTTTACGCGACACCGAGCCGGAGCGCGACGAGGAATTCTATACAAAAAGTTATCAAAAAAGCCTGCTTCAGGCGGATGCCGAACGTTTTTGGGATGGCATCGCCGTAAAGTTTTGGCTCTCTTACCGCGAGCAAGCGCGCGTGATTGGCATGCTTTCGTTCAGCAACATAGTTATGGGAGCGTTTCTCTCCTGCTATGTTGGGTACCGGCTCGACAAGGACGAGGTCAACAAAGGCCTTATGACCGAGGCGCTTGAGCGCGGCATCGCCATTGCCTTCGACGACATCGGGCTTCACAGGCTCGAGGCCAACATCATGCCGCGCAACAAGCAGTCGCTTCGGGTTACGGAAAAGCTCGGCTTTGTAAATGAAGGCGTTTCTAAAAAATACCTGAAAATCAACGGCGTTTGGGAGGATCATATCCACATGGTGCTCCTGAACGATCAAATGAAATAGCGCAAACAACTTAAAGGAATCATTTTTTTCATGGACATCAGTGTAATCGGCTGCGGGCGCTGGGGCGCCTTTCTCGCATGGTATCTCGATAGACTTTCCTTCCGCGTAAGGCTTTACGGAAGACCTCACTCCAAGCATTTTGAAGCTTTTTTAAGCGCCCGCACAAACGGCATAACAACGCTTTCCCCGCGCGTGCGGCTGACAACCGATTTGAGAGAGGCACTTGAACCCGAAATCATTTTAATCTCGGTAAACGCACAGGGGCTTCGTGCGCTGATGGGCCAAATTTCGGCGTTTGCTCCGAAAAACAAGCTTTTCGTGCTCTGCATGAAAGGGCTTGAAACAACAAGCGGCAAGCGCCTTTCGGAGATCGTGCAGGATGCAGCATTGGACGGCGCGCGCACCGCAGTATGGCTCGGGCCCGGGCATGTGCAAGAGTTCACCGCCGGCACCCCCAACTGCATGGTGATCGACAGCGCCGACGAGGCCGCAAAGGGCATGCTTGTGGACGCTTTTTCGAGCGACCTCATCCGCTTCTATTACGGGCGCGACCTCATTGGCAACGAGGTGGGCGCCGCCGCAAAAAACGTGATCGGCATTGCGGCTGGCGTGCTCGACGGGCTCTCTCTGCCCTCTCTTAAGGGTGCGCTTTCCTCGCGCGGCACGCGCGAGGTGGCGCGGCTTATTGCGGCGATGGGCGGCAATCCTTATTCCGCCTACGGGCTTTGTCACCTTGGGGACTACGCAGCCACCGTGTTTTCCCCGCTGAGCCATAACCGCCGCTTCGGTGAAGCGTTTGTACGCGGCGAGGCTTTCGGCGAACTTGCGGAGGGTGTGGATACAGCAAAAGCACTGCGGCTGCTTTCCCAAAAGTACGACGTGGAGCTCCCGATTTGCGACGCAGTCTTCGACACGCTCTTTGAGGGCATTCCGGCGGCAAAGGCCGTGGAGCATCTTTTTGAGCGGAGTCTGAAGCATGAATTTTAGGAGCAGAAAATACTCCCCCTTTCCGGCAAGCAAAGGCGCCGCCCGTTTTCGGACGGCGCTTTTTAGTTTTTCCAAATTAAAAACCGACCTGCTGCGCGCCTTCTTTACCACTGAGTGAGCGGTGTTTAAAAAGCAGCCGCCTGCTTAAAATGCCGATGAACTTACCGTTGCCCAACGGTAAGTCGTAGCGGCGGCCGACCAGCTGCACGAGCTTTTCCGCGTCGTTTTCCAGCCAAAGACCGGCGATTACCGTGCGAATTCCCCTTTCCACATTGGCGGTGGTGGTATCGTACTGTTCGGCAATTTCCTTATAAAGTCTTGTGGTAATCGCATACAGAAGTTTCTCGTCGTCGATGCACTTAACAATTGCCGTAACAAGATAGCGATATCCCACATATTCGGGAGTCGCGCCAAATCTAAGCAATTCGATTTCTATAAAGTCCGATAGGCTGAGCATGATTCTTGCCTTTTTCTGCGCTTGCGTTTCTTGCCTACGCTTGTTTTCAGGTTCCTTATGTATCGTTTACCAATTTTCTACGATGTTGCTCAAGAAAAGCGTCGAACCCACGGTTTCTTTCTTAATTTTCCGGCACCGCTTTTTCATGTTATACCGGGCGCTTAGTATTATTTTATCGCGTTTACGGGCCCATCACAAGGGCGTTACCGCCTGAAAGGCCCGTTTTCTTCCCGTTTTATGTAAAAATTTTAATGCGCTTCCTTTTAACGCAGTCGGCGCAGCCATGCAGCTGCGCCGTTGATAACCCAATTTTCAGTTGTTAAAAAGGGGAAATCGGGTTATTTCATCATGTTGCCGCTGCCGGAAGTGCTGCCCATGTTGCTCTGGGCATAAGCGATCATGCGCTTTACCATTTCACCGCCGATGGAACCCGCCTCACGGGCAGTAATGTCGCCGTTGTAGCCCTGCTTAAGCGTCACGTTCAGCGAGGAAGCCACCTCGGTTTTCAAATTCTGAAGCAGCTGCTTCATTTCCTTGTTGGTAGCGAGAGTGCTGGAATTGCTGGACATTTTTTTGTTCTCCTTTCTTAATAAGTATCTTGGGCTTTGTGCCCGCATTTTTTTGGTTACTTCTTGAGGTTGCTTTCGGCGTAAGCGATCATTCGCTTCACCATTTCGCCGCCGATGGAACCGGCCTCACGCGAGGTCAGGTCGCCGTTGTAACCCTGCTTGAGATTTACGTTGAGGGAGTTCGCAACTTCCCACTTAAACGCGTTGATCGATTGCTGGGCTTCGGGGACGATTACCCTGTTTCGTGCCATTTGTTTTTCACCTCCTTTGATGGATGTGTTTATAATCTGTCCCAAGAGCGTTTGTTTATGACTGGAAATGTATAGCGAAAAAACTGTTCCTTGCCACTTTTTTAATGCCGTATTTCCGCTCGTAAGAAATTGTGATACTTTATTTGCATGCATCTCACGAAAAACGATTGCATTGTTAGTTTGCCCGTTTTCATTTTTAAAAACATAAAATGCGCCGCGTTGTTTCGCGGCGCATTTTTCTTGTCAAAAAATTTTTTAAAGGAATATCCTTCAGTTGGGTGCGATGGTTTTCCCTTTATCAGCAAGGCGCTTTTTTGCAAGAAGCACGAGCGGTTCACAGGCTGTGCGAAGCTCGTCATGCTCCAAGATGAGCCCCGCCGCCTCACGCGCTTGCTCGAGCACCTGCATATCGGCCGCGAAGCGCGCCGCCTCAAAGCCCGTAAGCCCGTGCTGGCGCTCGCCCAAAAATTCGCCCGGGCCGCGCATTTGAAGGTCCTTTTCGGCGATCAAAAAGCCGTCGTTGGTGGCGGTCATGGCATTTAGGCGCTCGCTTGCGCTGCCTGCTTCAGACGAAAGCAAAAAACAGTATGAGGTTTTTTCGCCCCTGCCCACACGCCCGCGGAGCTGGTGAAGCTGTGCGAGCCCAAAACGCTCCGCGTTTTCCACCACCATCACCGTTGCGTTTTTCACATCCACACCCACCTCGACGACCGTCGTACACACGAGCACATCCGTTTCGCCGTTGACGAAGGCGCGCATGGCGCTTTCCTTTTCCGCGTTTTTCATTTGCCCGTGCAAAAGCCCTACACGGACGGAGAGCTTTTCTTTGAGTTCCTCATAAAGCTCCTGTGCGCTCAGTGCCTCCATAAGCTGGTCGGATTTTTCCACCAGCGGGCAAACCGCATAGCTTTGCTCGCCGCGCGCCGCCTGCGCCTCCAAAAAGAGGTACATGGCGTCGCGCTTTTCGCGCGGCACAACGCTCGTTTTTACGGGATGTCTGCCCGGCGGAAGCTCGCTGAGCACGGAAACGTCCAAATCGCCGTAGAGAATGAGCGAAAGCGTTCGCGGTATGGGCGTTGCGGACATGATGAGCACATCTGTCTGCTCGCCTTTCGCGCCGATGGCCGCGCGCTGCCTTACGCCGAAACGATGCTGCTCGTCCGCCACCACAAGCCCAAGCCGCGAAAACGAAAGCGCATCGGTAATGAGCGCATGCGTGCCCACCACAGCTTTTGCCTCGCCGCTTGCGATGCGCAAATACGCATGGTCGCGCTCGCTTTTTTTCATGCCGCCCTTCAAAAGTGCCGCGTCCGCACCAAAAATACGCGAAACCGCCGCGAAGTGCTGCTGCGCGAGAATTTCCGTAGGCGCCATGAGTGCCGCTTGATAACCGTTTTGCACGGCGATGTACATGGCGTAAAGCGCAAGCACGGTTTTTCCACTGCCTACGTCGCCCTGCACAAGGCGGTTCATGGGTTCGCCCTTCTCCATGTCGCGCTCGATCTGCTCCAAAATAACAAGCTGGCCGCGCGTGGGTGCAAACGGCAAAAGCTTTAAAAACCGCTCGCGAAGCCCCTCGGTACGAAACGCAATACCACCTACGCCTTTTCGCTGTTCCCTTAAAAGGTCGAGCATCAGGGAAAAAACGAGCATGTCCTCGAATGAAAGACGGCGTTTGGCAACGCGTAGCGTTTCCGCGCTTTGGGGGAAATGAAGCTCACAAAGCGCAGTGGAAAGCGAACAAAGCCCGTAACGGCTTATGATCTGAGCCGGTAGCGTTTCTTCAAGCTCATCGGCACACGCATCGAGCGCAGCGCGCACGGTATCGCGGAATACTTTTTGGGAAATACCCTTTGGTAGCGCATACACGGGCACGATGCCCGGGAGCGCCTCACAGAGCATAGGGTTTAAAAGCCGTGTGCCGCGCTCCATATCCGCCCGCCCGCAGGCATAAAGCACCTCACCCGTTTTTAAAGAGGCCTTTCGAAAGGGTTGATTGTACCACACGAGCGTCAGCTTGCCCGTTTCGTCGCAACAGGCGGCGGTGAGGATGTTGAGTTTTCGATTGACGCGTGCGAGCTTCGGTTCGCCCGTCAGGCGCACACGCACCGCCGCGCTCGCGCCGTGCTTAAGCTCGCACGCACACTGTGCGCGCGAATAATCGGTATAATTTCGCGGCGCATAGTACAGAAGATCGCGCAAACAAAAAAGGCCCAGCCCGCCGAGCGTTTCCGCGCGGCGCGTGCCGATGCCTTTTATGCTTGTAAGAGGTTGAAGCAGCATTTACTCAACGGAAAAATAGTAATAGTAAAGCGGCTGGCCGCCCTGTTGCATCACAAACTCCGCATCCGGCCAGTCTGCGGAAATCGCATCTACGAGCGCCTGTGCGTTCTGCTCATCCATCCCTTCGCCGTAGAACACCGTAACCACAGGGTCATCGGGGTGCTTTTCAAGCATCAACTTAAGAAGCTCCAACGAGGTTTCTTCCACGCTTTCGCTCACGGTGACGATGTCGTTCTCAAGAAGACCGATGATGTTGCCCTTTTCAATGCGCTTGCCGTTGACGGACGTATCGCGCACCGAGTAAGTAACGGCACCAGAAATGACGCTTTCAAGCGCTTCGTTCATGCGTTTATTGTTGCTTTCGGCGCTGCCCTCGGCGTTGTATGCCATGATGGCGCTCAAGCCCTGCATGATGGTTTTTGAGGGGATTACCACAACGTTGCGGTCGGAAAGCTCCGCCGCCTGCTGCGCTGCGAGTACGATGTTCGAGTTGTTGGGCAGCACATATACGTTTTTTGCGTTCGCCTTGCGAATGGCCTTTTCGATGTCGTCCGCGCTGGGGTTCATGGTTTGGCCGCCGGAGATCACCACGGATACGCCAAGCTCTGTAAACACCTTTTCCAGACCCTCACCCGCGCTCACGGCAACCACCGCATTTTCCTTTTCGGCTTTTTTGTACGCCTCGAGGATGGCGCGGTTCTGCTCGCGCATGTTTTCGATTTTCGGGCGGTCAACTTCACCCAAGCGCAGCGCAAGCTGCAAAACTTTGCCGGGTGCGTTGGAGTGGACGTGAACCTTTACAAAATCCGTATCGTAGGCTACGACCACGGAATCGCCGATGCGCGTGAGCTTTTCGCGGAATTTGTCAAGCTCGGATTCGGAGAACGAGGGTTCAAGATGAATGATAAAAAATTCCGTGCAGTAGCCAAACTTGATGTCGTTGACATCGTCGAGGCCAAGGGGTTCATTCTCCGGTTCCTTCTCCTGTACAGCTTCCGCGTAATCGTCCAGTTCTTCGCCGTCCACAGCCATTTTGAAGCCACGAAAGATCGTCAAAAGGCCCTTGCCGCCCGAGTCCACAACGCCAGCTTCTTTGAGCACAGGCAGAAGGTCGGGGGTAAGTTTTAGGGCTTCCTCGCCCTTTTCAAGCATGATGTCCAACAGCCGATAGACGTTTGCGCCTTCGGCGGCAGCCGCGCTTACCGCTTCGCTCACCATGCGGGAAACCGTAAGCATGGTTCCTTCCCTAGGCTTCATCACCGCCTTGTAGGCAGCGGCGGTACCCATGGAGAGAGCGTTTGCGAGCATATGCGCGTCCATTTCCGTTGCGCCGCTAAGCGCCTTTGCAAAACCACGCAAAACCTGTGAAAGAATAACGCCGGAATTGCCTCTTGCTCCCTTGAGCGAACCCATCGAGGCTGCAGCCGCGATTTCGTCGACGGTTTTCCCTTCCCGCGTTTTGATTTCCTTAATGGCGCCCTGCATGGTCATGGACATATTGGTTCCGGTATCGCCGTCCGGCACCGGAAAAACGTTCAGCGAGTCGATCCCCGCCTTGTTCTTTTCCAGCAGCGCCGCTCCCATGATAAACATTTCGCGTAGCAGCGTGCCGTTGATGGTCATATCATTCAAAATCCAATCCTCCCCATGCCCGCCCCGCTTTTCGCGCATGCGGCGAGCGAGCGGGCCATAAGTCCGCTATGTGCGAACGGTTTCCACATGAATGTTAACGTTGCGCACTTTGAGCCCCGTCATTTCGTTTACCTTGTAACGGACATTGCTCATCATATTCTGAGCAACCGCCGGAAGGGAAACGCCGTAAATGAGGGTAACATAAAGGTCAATATCAACCTCACCGGCTTCCTCCGAAAAAGAAACCTTGACGCCGCGTTTGTGGTTTTCCCCGCCGATAAGCTGCAAGATAGCGTCTCCCGCAGTTTTTGAGCTCATGGAAGCGATGCCGTAATTTTCGAGCGCCGCGTACCCGGCGATGTTCGCAATCAGCGCTTCGTCGATGGTGACTTTCCCAAGTTCCGTGGTAATGACTCCCGGCATGTACCAAAACCTCCTTTCAAATAGAATTACCCATTTTAAGGGTTTCAGGATAGCAGTTACATTCTATACCAGATTGCCCCGGTAGGCAAGGCAAAACATGTTGACGCAAATGGGGCGAACTGGTGGATTCGTGCCGCTTTTTGTGTTTCTGGCCCTTTCCAACTACGGTTTTTCGCGCGCTTTTGCGCTCGAGGCGCATAGTAGTGTATGCTGTTTTCACGCGGCATAGCAGTTTTGGAGCATTTCCGCAAGCAGTCCTTCCGTTCGTTGACATTTGTAATGTTTATGATATTATTGATTTTATAATTTTGTAAAGCCGGAGGCTGTCATGAGTTTAAAGATACCGACGCACCTTAAGCACAAACCGGTTGTGGTGGTGGAAAACTACGGCAACATTGACGGGCGCAGCGCCTATAAAACGGACACGGAGGGGCTTTCCATCGGGCTTGCTCAGTGGAATGAGCGTGGCCGCGTGGACGTAAGCGCCAAGGTATGGCGCACCTCGGGTGACCGCTGGTCGCGCCTTTCGGAAGAGCTTCCCATCCATAGGCTTTTGGACCTTTGCATTTTGTATTGCCGCACACGCCAGTATTTTTCGGAATCGTACCGCTTTGAAAAGCACTACGACCCTGAACACCCGCAGATTGACCGCATCGGCTTGCAGGGCGACGCGATGACCGTAAGCGTTTGCACCGACAACGAATGCATCGATGAGGATGTGAAGTTGATGCTTGAAGCGCTCGCCAAGGACGACGAGCTTTTGAGCGAGCGGCTGCGTGTGCTCGGCGCGATGCTCAAAGAGATGGGGTATGCGCGCTGATGCGTAAGCCTCGTGCCTTCTCTTGACGGGCTTTCCGGCATGCTGTGTCAGCGAAGCATCTTCAAGCTGCTTTCATAAAACGCGACGTAAACACGCTCCTTTGCCGCATATCGCCGCGCAGGGAACGCGGAGCACCGTGAAGAATGGCACGCAAAAAGGGCGCGCTGCAACCGCGGTCTTGCGGTCATGCCTGCGCAGTAAAGAGCCTTGCCCCGATTTCCGTGGGAACGGATATTCAACGAGGGAGAAGAACACATGACCGAACACGATATTCTCCGCCGCCGCATGCACGGCTTATATTTATCAAGGCAGTGCGATGACATCGTAACGCTGGCGCACGAGCTAATGGGCCTGCATTGTTGGTTCCACCGCAACGTGGTGTTCTCGGCGATGATTCGCGGCGCGAACCT
>JAEZGQ010000143.1 GCA_023416895.1 Bacillota bacterium
CTGGGGGTTAGCATGCTTCTTCATTCCACCACCTTCGAGGAGCGCGCCGAGTTTTTGCGCCGCAACGTAATGGACATGCCCGCAGGCCTAACTGCGGAGTCCATCGCGCATCCCGATGCCGACACCATATTTGATGGACTTCTGCATTTTAGGCGTTTCCTTCTCGAGCTGTTCGCAAGCTCGGCGGCGTTTCGCGTGGACGACGACCTTGAAAGCTATCACAGGCTTTGGGACAGTGTGTTTTTTCTCAATGTTGCGTTTGCGCGCGGAGAGCTTTTGCGTGAGGGGGAACGGGCGTACCTAAGCATCCACAAGGCGCTCATCAAGAAGCACTTCAAAAAGCCCGCCGCGTTTTTCATTTCAACGCTGTCGGACTTCGGTTTCTATTTCGAGTATTTGAAGCACGGGCAGTATTCGGACGATTATAAGAAATGCGACACGCTGCACATCTACAACGAGAATTCGTCGGGCATCATTTCGGCGCTTTCCTATTTAATCGAACGCATGCCACAAGTGGACAGCCGCAAGGATTACGCCATGCCCACAGAGCTTGTTTTAAAGGCGGATTACGCCTCGATTCTTGCAGGAGTCAGCCCGAAGCGGCAGGACATCGACC
The DNA here is from genome assembly GCA_023416895.1 of Bacillota bacterium. Taxonomy (GTDB): domain Bacteria; phylum Bacillota; class Clostridia; order Christensenellales; family CAG-138; genus UBA7707. The sequence goes on from JAEZGQ010000143.1 coordinate 617, forward strand.
CGCTGCGCGCGGACATCCGCGCCACGGCAGGCGCGCTTTCCTCTGTTTGGGAGAAGCTTGTGCCATCTCTTACGGGGCGCGGGCTCAACGCCGCGTGCAATTTTTGGACATACTGCACGCCGCACTGGATCGTGCATTTTAAAAAGAAGAGCAAGACCGTTTGCATCCTCACGTTGGCGGCGGACATCGTGGAGTTCGATATGATGCTGCCTTACGAAAAAGGCGGCGCGGCGGCAGCGCTCAAGCCCTTGTTGAGCGAGGCGGCGCAAGGGAGCCTTAATAAACTAGGCTGCATCAAATGCGGCCGCTGCGACGGCGGTGCCGTAACCATGATTGACGGGCTTGCGCTTTGCCCACACGAAATTTGGGCGAGACGGATAAGCTTTAAGCTCACCTCCGAGGCGGATGCCGAATCCGCGCTCATGCTTCTCGATGCGCTGGCGAAATAACGTGCATAGCGGCAAGACGGGCACCCCGGTGGGGTGCCTTTTGTTTTGATGGAGCCATAGCGCGGGCAAGTTCGAAGCGCAGCCGCGTCGGTGGCAAAATCACCTCAGACATTAGGCCTGCGAGCCGCCACAAGCTCGGCCTACAGATGGCCAAATCGAATTCAACCATGGCTGCCGGTCATTGCTTACGACGTAGATATTGCACCCCAAAGCCCGAAAGCTCGGGCTTTTTCCTGCATCGTTCCTGTAATTGCCGTTATGAAATTTGAATATCTATACCCATATGAACATACGATGTTCGTCGCATCGTATGTGCAGCAACGGCAATTTAGGGGGGTAGTTTATGAGGCGTTGCGTGCAGTTGGAAAAGGCCGCTGAAAAGGTCAGCAATGAAAGTGCCATACCTCCGCTTATTTTTCAATTACCGCCGGAGCAAGGGCGCGAAAGGCTCAACCGGGCGCAGGATGCTCCCGTATTCAAATATCCGGCAACCATCTCCGCTGCGCGGGTGAATACCGGAAACTACGGAACTGTCATTCTATATTGCGTCCGGCCGGAAAATGTGATCGGAATACCAAATGTTATTTATTATATACACGGTGCCGGGTGGGTCTTTGGTAATCTGCATACGCACGATAAGCTCGTAAGAGAACTGGCGGCACGCACAAATTCGGTGGTTTTATTTCCGGAGTACAGCCTTTCACCGGAGGCGAAATACCCTACGGCGCTCGAGCAGTGTTACTTTATTCTTCGGGAAATTCCCAACATCGCGAAAATCATGAACTGGCAGTTTCGTCTGGACACCCTAACCGTGGCCGGTGACAGTGTTGGCGGAAACATGGCGACCGTCATGGCCATTCTTTCGAAATTCAGAAACGGCCCCAAAATACACAAGCAGCTGCTTTACTATCCCGTTACAAATGCTGCTTTTCATACCGGTTCGTACCGGGAATTTGCCTGCGATTATTATCTTTACCGCGCAGGAATGATGTGGTTTTGGGATCAGTATACCACTTCTGAAAGGCAGCGCAGCGAGATAACAGCTTCGCCGTTGCGCGCGACATTGGAACAACTCTGTGGCCTGCCCGATGCAATGGTGTTAAACGGGGAAGCTGATGTACTTAGAGATGAAGGGGAGGCTTACGCAAGAAAGCTAAGAGCGGCTGAGGTTGAAGTTACGGCAATGCGTTTTCAGGCAATCATACACGATTTCGTGATGCTGAATGCCCTTGACACCACTGCGGCCTGCCGTGCCGCAATGGATGCCTCAACCGAATGGATCAACCGAAAGAACAACAGGTAAAGCAAAGCGTCCAATCGGGGTCGGGATTTGGAACGCAAAATCGGATGCTCCAAATATCGGCTGCAAGAAATAAGAATGTGATGAAACGGGTTGATTCATCCTTCCATAACCCTGCGGTAAAAAAAGGAGCGTGCTTCTTTTTTAGAGCATTGCTGTTCAGCCGTGCATTGTTTTAAGGCTTTTATAAAAGCCAAACGGTACGGTCGAGAGCAAAAACAGAACATCGCAAAGCATAATAAATAAGCCCCGCCTTCTGCTGAGAAGGACGGGGCTTGTTATAAGAAACCCTCACGAAAAGAAGGCCTTGAGGGTTTTACTGCGCCTTGATCTTGGCAATCCACGCCTCGCCTGCGCCGGTGATAAGCGCATCGATATCGACAGAAGCGGACTTTAAAAACTGAATGGTCGGAAGGCTTAGCTTCTCCATCGTTTTGTCCAGCAACGCCTTTCCAAGAACGGCAATTTGCTCATCCGATAGTTTGCCGCCGCCATTTGCCTTGAGCTTGTCAACAATGGTCTGCTGCAATTCGCCTACGGTCGTTTGCGCAGCAAGGATTACCTGGTCGGTAGCCGCTGCGATTCCAGCGAGCTGCTTGTTTTTTGCGATTTGTGCGGTCAGCCAAGTACCCAATACCCCTATAAGTGTAATAAGCAGGGTTGCTACGACCTGCAGAATGGTTTCCATAAGTGCCTGTTCCATGTAGTTACCTCCTGTATATTTGTGTACCTGTTGCAGTATATGCGCTACGGGTTCTGATAGCACCTTGCTGCGAGGCGTTGCATTTTACACGATTCCTCCCTTCACGGGGGCGAGGGCTGAAATGCTCAGAATGTGTTTAGTTGCTTGAAAACTGCTGTCGCCATCCTCTCAAATAACAAAGAATGACTTACGAAACGTAAATGAACATGTGTAAAACAAAAACGGTAGGCCGGACTGTAGAATCGAGCAGCCCTTGATGGTGAAAAACAAAGGAGAATGAGGGGATATGCCCTCTTTACCGTTGGCCAAGCCGGGCTTATAAATGGCAGACGGTGAAAACACGAACCTTGAGTAAAATAGAATAAATGAAGTTATATATTTTCGCAAAAGTACGGAAAAAATATGCGTAACGGATTGATAAAATGGAAATTGATGGTATTATAATCCTAAGGCTCATAGGCCCATCAGTTACAAAATACAATGGGGAGGGTAAGTATGAAAAAGGTCATCGTCATGTTGCTCGTAGTAGCAATGGTCGCCGCGTTTTCGGCATGCGCACCCAGCACGGACAGCGAAGAGTTCCACATCGGTATTGTGACCGGTTCCGTTTCACAGTCTGAGGACGACAGGCGCGGTGCCGAAGCGTTCCAGGCCATGTACGGCGAAGATATGGTCAAACTGGCCATCTATCCCGACAACTTTACCGAAGAACTCGAAACCACAATTCAGACGATCGTAAACCTTTCCGACGACCCCCAGATGAAGGCCATCATCGTGAACCAGGCTGTTCCCGGCACGACGGAAGCTTTCCGCACGATCAAGGAAAAACGCCCTGACATCCTTTGCATTGCGGGCGAAGCGCACGAAGACCTTCCCGAAATCAGCAGCGCGGCCGACCTCGTTTGCAACAACGACTTCGTTGCCCGCGGCTACCTGATTATCCGCACCGCCCACGAGCTGGGCTGCGACACCTTTGTGCACATCTCCTTCCCGCGCCACATGTCTTACGAGACCATGAGCCGCCGCGTTGCCATTATGAGGGCAGCCTGCGAAGAGTTTGGGATGGAGTTCGTTCTTGAGACCGCGCCCGACCCGACCTCCGATGTTGGCGTTGCCGGTGCTCAGGCTTACATTCTTGAAAAAGTTCCTGAATGGGTTGAGAAGTATGGCCAGAACGCCGCTTACTTCTGCACCAACGATGCGCACACCGAGCCGCTGCTCAAACAGCTCCTCGCGTATGGCGGTTACTTCATCGAAGCCGACCTTCCCTCCCCGCTCATGGGTTACCCCGGAGCGCTTGGCCTTGACCTGACCGCCGAAGCGGGCGACTTTGAAAAAATCCTTGCCAAGGTTGAAGCTGCCGTTGTTGAAAAGGGCGGCGCAGGCAGGTTCGGCACATGGGCATACTCCTACGGCTACACCGTATCCGCAGGCCTTGCCCAGCACGCCATGAACGTGATCAAGGGCGAGAGCGAGCTTGCCGATATGGACGATATCGCAAAAGCCTACCAGGTATTCTCCCCCAAGGCTGAGTGGAACGGATCCAGCTA
>JAEZGQ010000245.1 GCA_023416895.1 Bacillota bacterium
TTTTGGTGGAGCTTACCGGATTCGAACCGGTGATCTCTACACTGCCAGTGTAGCGCGATAGCCAACTTCGCTAAAGCCCCATTTTTTGTTTTTCGCGCCGCCGAAAACGACCGCGCATGGATTATTATAGAGTATCGAACTGGTTTTGTAAAGCATTTCTTTCGCCCCAAAACGCAGTTTTTTTGCGCGGCATTTGCCTCCTGTCAGCCAAAAAACACGGCGATTCGCCGCGTTTTTTGCTTAAAAGGGATTAACTTCAGGCATTATCCCCTGATTTCGCTGCCTTTTTTGCCCGCAGCAAAAGGAAAATTCCAACGGGGATGAGCGCGAGGCTTATAAGCTGCGACGTGGAAAAAATCCATACCGAGCCGCGCGGGTCGCTTCGGAAAAACTCAATGACAAAGCGCCACACGCCGTAGAGAAGCGCATACCAGCCCGCAATTTCGCCGCGCCGCGCGCTTTTTTTAAGCCGCAGCACAAGAAACCCGCACAGCAAAAGCAAAAACGCCGCTTCCATCAGCTGCGTGGGCAAAAGCGGCACACCGGCGGGGGGATAGCTGCCCTCGGGGTAAACCACGGAAATGGGGCTGTCGCAAGCCATGCCGTAGCAGCAGCCCGCAAAAAAACAGCCTACGCGGCCAAAGGCATGCGCAAGCGCAAGCGACGGCAAGAGCACATCTGCGGTATCGAGCACGTTCGTTTTGTAGCGTCTCGTATAAAGAAAACCACCCACAATGCCGCCGATCAACCCGCCGTAGAACACCGCCCCGCCAAAGATCATCCCGAGAAGGATCTTCGGGTTTTCAAGGATGGACGGAAGCTCTACAATTAGGTAGAGAAGCTTCGCGCCGATTAACCCGCCAATGACTGCATAAATGGCCGTATAATAGGCGTCGTCGCGCGAAACGGCACGGAAACGCCAAGTATAAAGCAGAAGCAAAAACGCGAACAGCGCGCCCGCTACAAGGCAAAGCCCGTAGCTTGGTATATGCAAGGAACCGATTTCCACATACGGATGCATGTTTTACCCCACACTTTCGCCCGCTTCAACGAGCGAAAAAATTAATACGTACGAAAGCCGTCCGGAAAGCTGAAATTGCCGAAATCACCAAAGTTGCCAAAGTTACCGAAGCTGCGGAATTGATCAAAGAACTCGCGAAGATTCGGAATATTGTAAAACCGCCCGCTGATGATGTCCGAGGTGAGAGCGGCCGCGCATGCCGCGCAGGCAACCAGCACAAGCGCGTTAAGCACGAGGCCGATGATGCCAAGCACGTAACCGGCTTTTGCGTTGCTAGTTAGCTCAAACCCCTCAAGCTTTGCCGCCTTGCGAATTTGAATGGCGAGCACAAGCCCCACAATGGCGCACACGAGCGCCGGAAGCGCCAGCCCCCTGCTTAACGCAAGAAGCGAAACGGATACGATGCCGAGCACCATGGAGGCAGTTGCCTTGCTTTTATAAACGTCCATACAAAAACCGCCTTTCTGAAAATAGTCATGCGTGCCACCTGCGGAAACACACGGCGTGATGCAAGTTTTTTAGAAACCGAACTTACGCGTTGTTTGCTTTGTTTCGTTTGCTCGCATTTTTCCATTTGCTTTTCTTACCTTGATTTTAGTGAACCGCACGCTATGTGTCAATGCGTTAGCACGCTCCAAAGAAAAAAGCGGGCGCCGCAAGGCGCCCGCGAGGCCCTTAAATGGTCGTTTAGCCAATGTAATACTGGCTCAAACCGCCTGCGGCCGCACCAATCGCACCGAGAACCAGCACGCAGGTAACAAACATAACCGCGTTGAGGATGGTGCCGATGATGCCCAGCACAAAGCCGGCCTTCGCGTTTCCGTTCAACTCGAAACCTTCGGCCTGCGCCGCCTTGCGAAGCTGTATGCCCAGCACAAGCGCAACGATGCCGCAAACCAAACCGACGATTGCCGAATAGCCAAACCACGCAAGACCTACGGAAATGATGCCCAGCACCAACGCGGCAGTGGCCTTCCCCTTATATGCTTCCATGATACAAATCCCCCTTGTTTGTTAATTGCTTCTATTGTAGATAGATTACCGAGCCTTGTCAATTCGTCTACGAATCTATTTTGTAAAATCCATACCAAAAATTTGGCTCAAAATCAAAAGCGCAATCGCGCCGAGCACGCTAAAGCCAATGGCGGAACCAAGCCCGCGAAAAATGCCTGAAACGAAACTCCAAACAATGAGGCGGCGCGGGCTTCTTACATACAGCGCCAAATCTCTTATGCAGCTTTTTTCAAGTGCCTCCACAAGCTCCGCGGTCAGCTTTTCCCAGTTTGTCACGCGGTTACCCCCCTTTTTTTGTACGGCTCATGCCCGTATATTTCCAGTTTCGGCAAAAAAAAACGCTTCTATTCGCCGCTGTTAAATGCGGCCACGCGCAAATGCAGGCTTTTAAGTCGGTTGTCTTTTTTGATGGGCAATATTATAATGCTTCAATAAGCATACCATCACCCTGAGAGGAGTTGTTATATTCATGGACGGATGGAGCTTCTTTTTCAACAACATCTATTCCATTGCGGCAAGACTCTTATTTGCCGCAGCCGCGGGCGGCATACTCGGCTTTGAGCGCACAAGAAAAATGCGCGGCGCAGGCCTTCGCACTTACATGCTCGTATGTTTAGGCTCCACCATGGCGATGATGACGGGCGAGTACATTTCCCACATCACTGGAAGCAGCGACCCAGCGCGCATCGCGGCGCAGGTGGTGAGCGGCATCGGCTTTATCGGCGCGGGCACCATTATGGTTACGGGCTATCACCGCGTAAAGGGCATTACGACCGCGGCGGGGCTTTGGCTTTGCGCCTGTTTGGGGCTTGCCATCGGCATTGGGTTTTACGGCGGCGCGCTTTTGATGCTCGCGATTACCCTTATTACCATGCTCGTAGGCGAAAAACTACAGCGCAGCTACCTTGCGCGCGGCAACCGCATGCGCGTGTATGTGCTTTTGAACGACACCGAAAGCCTCGGGGATTTTTTAAATTTCCTCAAGCAGAACGGCATTACCATTTCCGATTTTGAGCAGCTCAACGCCATTGGTAAGAGTGTGAACGCAACCTTCATGCTCAAACTCAACGCGAAGCACGCACACGCGGAAACGATAGAGCTTTTGTCGGGCTGCCCCGGCGTTGCGTTTCTTGAAGAGGTATAACGCAACCCGTACTTTTTGCTTCATTGCGCAATAGATAAGCAATTCACAACGCAAAAGAACGCACCGCATAAACGGTGCGTTCTTTTGTAATTCTTGCAGCAAAGCGTGAAGTATGTGCGGCTCCAAAGCTTCGTTTTCCCTGCGTTTACGGGCGCAAAAATGCGGATTGCCCGAAGTTCGTCATTCGATTGATAAAATCCGCAATCTGCGCGGGCGTTTCAACAAGACCTCCGCGCAGCCATTCCTCAATCACGGAAATGCTGCCGCTTGCTGTGAAGCAATACATCATTGCAAGCTGCGCACTCGTTGCGTTCTTTTTTCGCTTTTCCCACTCGGCAATGCTCTCCTCGCGCGCAAGGTTCATCACGCGAGTTAAAAAGGCCTTATCGCCGTGCTCCGAAATTACGATTTTGCAAAGCTCGCCGTTGTCCGCGATTGCCTGGCATATCTCCACGAGCAACCCCGGCACGGTTTCCATGCCCGACAAGCGTTCAATGGAACGGCGGATTTCCAAAAAAAGCTCGTCCTGAATTTGCGAAAGAAGGTCATAGGGGCTTGCGTAGTGCGTATAAAAGGTATTGCGGTTTATGTCCGCCGCTCGGCAAATGTCCGTAACGGTGATTTTGCCGATGGGCTTGTGCTTCATCAGCTCCAAAAGACTCTGTTTGAGCACCATTTTTGTGTATTTGACCCTCCGGTCTACCTTTTCTTCCATCTCTTCCTCCCTCCGTCCGTTTTCAGGCTCTTTTTTTCAAAATGCGCGTTTCGCTACAAGGCACTTGCACCTTGTCGCGCATTTCGCAAAAGATAACGAACTGACTGTTGTTTAATGTGCATAGTGAAATTATAATTGAATCGTGTTCAGAATACAATAGGTCGTTCGAAAGTTTGCGTTTTGCGTAGCTTTCGACCGGCCTGTTCGGATAACGTTGCAACGTTTTTGCATGAACGCCCGAGATATTCTAGCGGGCGGGCTTCCCAAGGAGGGATGGATATGGAACGAACCATTTATATTGTAACCGGCGCGGCGGGGCATTTGGGCAGCCATGTGACCGATGCGCTTTTGAAAAAGGGTATGGAGGTGCGCGCGTTTTTGCTCCAAGGCGAGCAAGTGCCGGATTTTGTCAACGCAAACCCGCGCCAACTGAGCGTATTCAGGGGCGATGTGCGCGATCAAGCATCGCTTGAGAGCTTGTTTGAAAACGCAAACGGCGCGGTGTTTGTACTAATCCATTGCGCGGGCATCATCAGCATTTC
>JAEZGQ010000007.1 GCA_023416895.1 Bacillota bacterium
AGGCGCTGGAGGTTGAAAGGAGCACAAACGCGCCGAGGATGACCGCAGGAGCCACATACCAAAGCCAAGTCACACAAAACACCTTCCCTTTCCGTGTCTTTTTCAACACCATTGTACCACGAATGCCTGTAAATTAAAATACGATTGAATATAAAAGTATGTCGAATTCGTACAGGTCGAATCAAATTGACTTCAATCGCTTTCGTTAAGGTGACAGCACAGCAAATCGTCAGCTTTTTTTACACAGCAAATCATGTTACACTTTTCTCTCCGAGAAGAACTTGTGATATAGACTTCGTTAAAAGGAGCCGTAGCTTTCGCCACGGCTCCTTTTTTCTTTTGTTCACGTTTCCAAGCGAAGGCTGTGCCATGCAGCGCAGCTCCTACCGTTAGCGCTCCTCGCGGAAGTACGGGAGACCGAGGCCCGCAGGGGGATGGTTGCCGCGGCTGCGGATAAGCGACACCACGATCAAAACGATCACTGTAACAAGGTACGGGAGCATTTTGAAAAGCTCCGACGAACGCCTTGTAAGGCCGTCGATGTAGAAGTAAAGCCACGAGAGCAGGCCGAACAGGAACGCGCCCCAAATGGCCCTCTTGGGCTTCCAGCCCGAGAAAATAACGAGCGCAACCGCAAGCCAGCCAAGCCGCTCTATGCCGCCGTCGCTGTCCCACGTACCCATGGTGTAGTCCATCACGTAGTACAGACCGCCGAGGCCCGAGATGCCGGCGCCGATGCAGGTGGAAAGGTACTTGTACTTGGTTACGTCAATGCCCGCCGCGTCCGCAGTGGCCGGGTTTTCGCCCACGGCCCTGAGGTTAAGGCCTACGCTCGTGCGGTTGATGAACCAGCTCACCACAAACGCAAGCGCGATGGCCATGTACACCATGAAGCCAAAGCCGAAAATCATGCTTAAAATCGGCGGCAGGTCTTGAGCGAAGGGAAGGCTCGCGCGAAACGCGGAGCTACTCACGGATACGGAAATCTGGCCTACGCCGCCAGCGAGTTTCATCAGCGAACCGCCAAAGAAGTTCGCAAAGCCGCCTGCGAAAATGGTGAGCGTAAGACCCGTTACGTTTTGGTTGGCGCGGAGGGTTATGGTAAGCACGCTGTAAATCAGCCCGCCCAGCATAGAGGCCGCAAACGCGCAGCCCATGGCGATGAGAATACATATGAGAGGGTTGGGGTTTGCTGTGCTCGACTCATAGAAGAACACGCCCATCAGGCCCATAATGCCACCGAGGTACATGATGCCCGGTACGCCAAGGTTGAGGTTGCCGGACTTTTCGGTTAAAATTTCACCCGTTGCTCCAAATAGGATCACGGTGCCGAACTTGATGCCGGCCTGAAGAAGGGCAATAATCTGGGTCATGCTTCCACCTCCTTTTGGTTGCCGTGCCGGAAGCTTACCTGGTAGTTGATGAAGAACTCGCTCCCCAGTATGAAGAACAGGATGATACCCGTCAACATTGCGGAAACGTAGTTGTTCAGGTTGTAACGCGAGGCGATCTCAATGGAGCCCTTGTCAAGGAAGATCAAAAGCGCCGAGATGAGGATCATGATGAACGGGTTGAACTTTGCAAGCCATGCAACAATGATGGCCGTAAAGCCCCTGCCGCCCGCAGTGCTTGTGGAAATGGTGTGGCTCGCGCCCGATACCGCGAGGAAGCCCGCAATGCCGCACAGTGCGCCCGAAAGGAACATGGTGCGCGTGATGACCTTGGGCACGCTGATGGCAGCGTAACGCGCGGTATTCTCACTTTCACCTACAACGGCTATCTCATAGCCTTGCTTGCTGTAACGAAGGTACACAAACATACCGACCGCCAGCGCGAGCACGAGGATGACATTCAGCGCATAGGGCTGCCCGAAAATTTCGGGGAACCAGCCGATCTTCGTTTTTGCATTGATCACGCCCACGGTGTTGGAGCCGATGGGGTTTTCCCACAGCGCCACGAAGTAGGCAGTAATCTGAATGGCGATGTAGTTCATCATAAGCGTAAAAAGGGTTTCATTTGTGTTCCACTTGGCCTTGAAAAAGCCCGGGATAAGCCCCCAAACGCCGCCCGCGAGAACGCTGACAAGCATCATAAGAAGCATCAGGGGCAATGTGGTCATGTATCGGCTCAAATAGATCATGCACGCCGCAGAGGCAAGGCCGCCCATAAGCACCTGGCCTTCCGCGCCGATGTTCCAAAAGCGCATCTTGAAAGCCGGTGCAAGGCCGATGGCGATGCAAAGGAGCATCATCATATCGCGGATGGTCACCCACATGCGCTTATCGGTGCCGAAAGCGCCCTCGAACATGGCACCGTAAACCTTTATGGGGTTCATTTTCACGATTGCAAAGATAATAACGGCACAAACCACCAGCGCCGCAACAAGCGCGATGGCGCGTATGCCCATGGATTTCCAGAACGGCATCGCTACGCCACGCTTGGCAATGCGCACAGCGGGTTCCGGATTGCAAGTACGTACCTTTTTCATGCGTTTGCCTCCTCTCCCAAATGCGTCATCATCAAACCGACATCCTCTTTCTTTGCTCCGCGGCCTTCTACAATGCCGCTTACCTTACCGGCGCACAGCACCAAAATGCGGTCGCACAGCTCAAGAAGCACGTCAAGATCCTCGCCCACATACACGACCGCCGCGCCGCGCGCTTTCTGTTCGTTGAGCAGCCGGTAAATGGTATAGGAGGTGTTGATGTCGAGCCCGCGCACAGCGTACGCGGAGAGAAGGAGCGACGGTGAGGAGGCGATTTCCCTGCCCACCAGTACCTTTTGTACATTACCGCCCGAAAGCCTGCGGATGGGGATGTTGAGGCTCGGTGTAACGACCTCGAGGTCGTTCACGATTTTCTGCGCGAGCGCCCTTGGGGTTTTCCTGTCGGTAAACATGGATTTTCCGTTTTTGTAGCTTCGAAGCATTACGTTGTCGGCAAGATCCATGGAGCCTACAAGGCCCATGCCGAAACGGTCTTCCGGCACAAATGCAAGGCCAACGCCAAGCTTGTAAATGTCGAGCGGGTCTTTGCCCACAAGGTTTACTTCTTCCTGGTCGGGCGGCATGAAGCGGATAACGCTGCTGGGTTCAACTTTTTGAAGGCCCGCAATGGCTTCCAAAAGCTCGCGCTGACCGCTGCCGGTAATGCCCGCTATGCCTAAAATTTCGCCGCCGTAGGCGGTGAAGCTCACACCGTCGAGCCGCTTTACGCCGTCGGAATCGAGCACCGTAAGGTTTTCAACCACAAGGCGCTCCTTGGGTGACTCGGGCTCAGGCCTATCGATGTTCAAAGAAACCGCCCTGCCCACCATCATATCGGTGAGCTCTTGAGGGCATGTGTCTTTGGTATTGATCTCGCCGATAAACTTACCGCGGCGCAAAACCGCTACGCGGTCGGAGATCTCCATTACTTCGTGGAGCTTATGGGTGATGATGACGATGGATTTACCATCGGCTTTCATATTTCGCATCACGGCAAAGAGCTTTTCCGTTTCCTGCGGCGTAAGCACCGCCGTGGGTTCGTCCAAAATCAGCACGTCGGCGCCGCGGTAAAGCACCTTGATGATCTCAAGGGTCTGCTTTTCCGAAACGGACATGTCGTAAACCTTTTTGTCAGCATCCATTACAAAGCCGTAACGGTCGCAGATTTCCTTCACTTTGGCGCGCACGTTTTTGAGGTCAACAAGCTTACGCTCGTTTAGCCCCAAAAGGATATTCTCCGCAGCGGTCAATACATCCACAAGCTTAAAATGCTGGTGGATCATGCCGATACCAAGGTTGAACGCGTCCCGCGGGCAGCGGATAACTTCCGGGTTTTCATTGATGCAGATATGGCCACCCTCCGGCAGATAGATGCCGGAAAGCATGTTCATCAGCGTCGTTTTACCGCTGCCGTTTTCACCCAGCAGCGCCAGAATCTCGCCCGGGCGGATCATCATGCAGACTTTGTCGTTGGCCACGACCTCGCCGAAGGTTTTGGTGATATCCACCATTTTGATTTCTTTTCGGGCCTTCAAAGTAAGCGTCCTTTCTTTACAGCGCACGAAACAGATATGACGCGGCTGTTTTGTATGGGTTGAAGTGGTTTGCCACCGGCCGCGAGAAAGGCGAGTCGGCCGGCAATGAAACAAAGAGACGGATATGGGATTTAGGAAAGAGAAGCAGCAGAGGCTGCTTCTCTTTCGCAAAGGACAATGTTAGTTGAGCTCGGTGATGCCGTCGATGCGCAGACCGAAGTAGGGAGCGCTGCGGAACACGGACTCTTGGAATACGCCATCAACGATGGCTTCGCCGCTGTCGCCAACCCAGTCGCCATCGGTATCCTGCCAGGCGTAGGTGGTGATTGCTGCGCCGCCAACGGTGAACTTGGCAGTGTCAAATACCTGAACGGAGCCGTCTTTAAGACCGGCAACCACTTCAGCAACCTTCTCGGCGGTGCCAGCTGCACAGCTCTGGCCAAGGGCGGAGATCATAACGGCATCGTTTGCATAACCAAGCGCGAGGTCCGTGGGAACCTTTTCGCCGGTGAGCATGCAGTTGATGGTGGGGGTATAGAGGGCGACCCAGTTGTTCTGCGCAGAGGTCAAAGCGGCGGTGGGCGCAACAGCGAGCATGTCGATGTTGTAGCCAACGCTATAAGCGACCTTGCCGCTGTCAAGGGCGGCCTGCACGGCGGAAGGAGCACCGGTGGAGTCAGCATGCTGGCCGATGATGACGCAGCCCTTGCTGATCAAAGCGTTTGCAGCTTCGCCTTCGGCAACGGGATCATACCAAGAGTTGGTGTACTGCACGTCCATATGGGCTTCCGGAACGATGCTCTGGATGCCAAGGAAGAACGCGGTGTAGCCGGAAACCACTTCGGCATAGGGGTACGCGCCAACGTAGCCGATGTAAGGATCGGTCACGGTGCCCGCATCCATGAGCTCTTTGAGCTTCATGCCGGCAACAACACCGGACACGTAGCGGCTCTGGAAGGTGTAGGGGAACATGTTGGCAACGTTGGTGACTTCTTCGAGCATGGCGGTATCGCCGGTGCAGGCAACGAAAGTCACTTCGGGATATTCAGCGGCAGCAGCCATCATGTGGGACTGGTGACCATAGCTGTCGGAGAAGATGATCTGGCAGCCCTGCTCAGCAAGGTCAACCGCCGTATCGTAGCAGGTTTCGTCTTCGGGGATGTTGTACTTGAAGATCGCCTGGCTGTCGGCAATACCAAGGTTGGCCATGGCGCCCTTGATGCCTTGGATGTGCGCGAGGTCGTAACCGGAGTTCTCGTCGTGAACGAGGATAACGCCGATCTTCAGGTCTGCCGCGGCGATACCAGTGGTTTCACCGACTGGCGCAGCGCTGTTTTCCACGGGCGCGGCGCTGTCTGCGGGCGCTTGCGAAGTTACGGGCTCCTGGGTGGCAGGCGTTCCGGCGCAGGAAGCCATGGCGAATACCATGACGAGCGACAGAGCGATTGCAAGAAACCTCTTCATTTGGTAATCCTCCTTAGATTTTTGTTGCTTTTAGTTTTACGCCCTTTACAAGGCATAGCAACCTTTATTTCCACGGCGGGCCGAAGGGGATTCGAATATACCCTGCCGCAGAACAAATGTGTATTATCGTCAAAGAGCAACAAGGTTTGCCTTTTTGACGTTTGTTACTATTGTATCACAACGCGAGAACACTTCCAACTGCCGCTTACAGGATGCCGCTCTTTTCCAGTTCGCCGAGGTCCGGCGCGCAGAAAAAGGGTTTTCCAGCCGCACGCAGTGCGTTCTTTACGTCCTTCAAGCCGCTTCCGGTGCTGATAACGGTAACGGTTTCGTTCCCTTTGATAAGCCCCGTCTTTGCCGCTTCGATGACGCCCGCAGTGGCGGTAACGCCAGCCGGTTCGCCGAACACGCCCTCGTTGCGCCCAAGCACGCGCATAGCGTCCAAGATCTGCTCGTCGCTCACCGAAAGCCATGCGCCGTGCGACTCGCTCACCGCGCGAAGCGCCTTCACGGGGTTTCTCGGCACGCCAACGGCGATGGAATCCGCAATGGTGTTTTCCTCGGTGGGTTCAAGCTCTTTGCCGCTGTTTGCCGCGTTTACAAACGGCATGCAGCCCGTGGACTGTACGCCCAGTATTTTGGGGATACGGTCGATGAAGCCAAGCTCATAAAGGTCATAAAAGCCCTTGTATACGCCGCCGATGGTGCAGCCGTCGCCCACGCTCACAGCGACCCAGTCGGTCACGTTCCAGGAGAGCTGCTCTGCGATTTCGAGCGCAACGGTTTTTTTGCCCTCGACCATCACGGGGTTGATGCCCGCGTTGCGGTTGTACCAGCCATATTTATCGATGGCCGCGCGCGAAAGCTCAAACGTAGCACGATAGTCGCCCTTTACGCAAACCACGCGTGCGCCGAACACGAGAAGCTGTGCAAGCTTGCCCTCGGGAGCGCGCTCGGGTACGAAAATTACGGTTTTCAAGCCCATGCGGGCGGCGTTGCCCGCGCAGGAGGAGGCGGCGTTGCCCGTGGAGGAGCAAGCGATGGTGTCGTAACCAAGCTCGATCGCCTTCGCGACCGCCACGCCGCTCGCGCGATCCTTGAGCGAAGCCGTGGGGTTAATGCCGTCGTCCTTGATGTAAAGAGCCTTCAATCCAAGCTCGTCGCCCAGGCGGTTGGAGCGGTAAAGCGGCGATCCGCCGACCCTAAGAAACGGCGAAAAATCGCGCTCCTTCAGGGGCATCAACGGGCTAAAGCGCCACATGCTGGTATCGGGATTGTCTTTCAGGCTTTTTTTGGTAAAATAAGAAGAGATGTGTCGGTAATCGTAGAGAATATCAAGGATTCCTTTTTCGCCGCAATGCGGGCATGTGAGCATTTCCGCTTCCGTATACGGAAATTCCGCCCCGCACAGGGTGCAACGATACCCTAAAACAGGAGAACGCATACTACACCTCAAACAAATAATTAGCACTGTGCAAAATCTTTTTGTATTTCCTTCATTCTACACCAACTTTTCTTGTTTGTACAGACAAAACTTATTGGTTTTTTTCTGTAATTTTTAAAAACAATTTCCCATAAACCCTTGAAAGACCTAATGAAATGCGATTTTTTCCAAAACGCGCACGTGCGCTTTGAAGGAGCTTTTTTGCGTAGGACAAGCGTCGTTTTTATGCGCTTGTTTTCCTTCGCCGCGCGGGGTAAACTTACAGTAAGAACCACTCGTTTTAAGGTTTCGTTTTTCCTTTTTATTGCCTTAACCCCAAATAAGAGAAAAGCGAGTAAGGCAGGCAATTGAATATGCCAAAGCAGAATAAGCTTTACGCCTGCTGTGGCAGGCCAAGCTTGCCCACGGGGAGCACTCTCATGTTTCTGGCAGGACGACGATGTTCAAAACGCTGACCCACGCTTTGCCGGCGGTTCTAGTGAAGCGAACCTCAAGCAAGCCAAATACATAGATGCGAGCAAGTTACAACCTAGTATTTCATCCTATGCCATCGAGCATCTCGAATAAGGAGGAAACACATGAACACCACCGAACGCTTTTTGAAGTACATTGCCTTCGACACCCGCTCCGAACTGGAAGTGGAGCAGATCCCGAGCACGAAAAAGCAGTTTGAACTCGCCACTGCCCTGGCCGAGGAAATGCGTCAAATGGGCGTTTCCGGCGTGCGGGTGGACGAGCACGCCTACGTTTACGGCTTTCTGCCGGAAACCGCGCCGGGCCTTCCCTCGCTTGGGTTCATTGCGCATATGGATACCTCGCCCGATGCGGAGGGCGCGAACGTCAAGCCCCGCATCGTAAATAACTACGACGGCAAGGACATACAGCTCAACGAAACCACCGTGCTTTCGCCTGAGCGCTTCCCCGCGCTCTCCCGCTACGTGGGGCAGGACATCATCGTGACCGACGGCAGCACGCTTTTAGGGGCCGACGATAAGGCGGGCGTGGCCGAAATCATGACCATGGCCGAATACCTTATCAAGCACCCCGAGCTTCGCCGCGGCAGGATATGCATCGGCTTCACGCCGGACGAGGAAGTGGGGCGCGGTGCGGACCTGTTTGACGTAAAGGGCTTTGGGGCGGACTTTGCCTACACCGTGGACGGCGGCGGCTTGGGCGAGCTTGAATATGAAAACTTCAACGCCGCAGGCGCGCGCGTTACGGTATACGGGCGCGGCATCCACCCCGGCAGCGCGAAAAACAAAATGCTCAATGCCATGCACGTTGCCATGGAGTTTGACGCCATGCTTCCCCCGTGGGAGCGCCCCGAGCACACCGAGGGTTACGAAGGGTTTTTCCATTTAACGCAAATGGCGGGCGATGTGGAAAAGGCGGCGCTCGGCTACATCATCCGCGATCACAACATGGCGCTTTTCACGCAAAAGAAGGCGCTCATGGAAGAAGCGGCCTCCTACATCAACAAAAAATATGGCCAAGGCACCCTCAAGCTTGAGCTTCGCGATTCTTATTACAATATGAAAGAAAAAATTCTGCCGCATATGCACCTCATCGATACCGCCTCCGCCGCCATGCGCGCGCTGGGTGTGGAACCCGAGATCGTACCCGTGCGCGGCGGCACCGACGGCGCGCGCCTTTCCTACATGGGCCTGCCCTGCCCCAACCTTTGCACCGGCGGACATAACTACCACGGAAAATTTGAATTCGTTCCCGTACAATCCCTTGAAAAAACTACAGAGATTTTGGTTAAAATTGTAGAGATGACGTTTGCGCACAAGAAAAGCTAAAACATTTTTTGAAAAACTAAAAGATTTTTAGAAAATGGCTTTACAACCGGCGCGAAACAGGCTACACTAAAGGTGCGGCGGGATGTTTTACCACCGCCACATCAACAAAAATTCAAGCGGGGTGCAATCAAATGATCGACTTAACGTTAAACAAGCAGGGTCTTGAACGGGCGATTGAGCGCGCAAAAGAGAACAACATTGTCATACCGACTTTCGCACAAATGCGTAATCCTGCCCTGATTCCGGAAAAAATCAAGCAGAAACTCAAAAACGTGGGCCTTTGGGACATTAGCCCCGTCAACCTGTTCCGCGTGAACTGGCACAACGAGCCCACCATGCAGGGCGGCACCTATGGCGGCGTGAACTACATCGAGTTCCCCTCCGAGCTTACCGGCGTAAGGGCGCGCATCATCGCGCTCGTAGGCAAGTGGTTCCCCACCGGCTGCCATAAGGTTGGCGCGTCGTTTGGCTGCCTCGTTCCCCGTCTCGTGACCGGCCAGTTTGACCCCACCTACCACAAGGCCGTTTGGCCCTCCACCGGCAACTACTGCCGCGGTGGCGCCTACAACTCCAAGCTCCTCTCCTGCGACTCCGTTGCCATTCTGCCTGCAGAAATGAGCAAGGAGCGTTTCGAGTGGCTTAAGCAGATCGCGGGCGAAGTCATCGCCACGCCGGGCTGCGAAAGCAACGTGAAGGAAATCTTCGACAAAACCCATGAGCTTCGCGAAACCCGTAAAGACGTTGTGATCTTCAACCAGTTTGAAGAAATGGGCAACGTGCTCTTCCACTATCAGGTAACCGGTCCCGCTCTGGACGAAGCGTTCCATTCCATGGAAGGCGAAGGCCTCAGGTTCGCAGGCGCTTGCTTCACCTCCGGTTCCGCCGGCACCATGTCCAGCGGCGACTACTTAAAGGAACAGCACCCGCACCTCAAGCTCGCCGTTGGCGAAGCGCTCCAGTGCCCCACCATTTTGAACAACGGCTTCGGCGGCCACCGCATCGAAGGCATCGGCGACAAGCACGTGCCTTGGGTACATAACGTTAAGAATACCGACATGGTTATCGCCATCGACGACGAAGACAGCCAGAACCTGCTGCGCCTGTTCAATACCGAAGACGGCCACAAGTATCTGCGCGAAGTCGTGGGCGTACCCGAAAGCTTCATGAGCAAGCTCGAGCTTCTTGGCATTTCCGGCATCGCAAACCTGCTTTGCTGCATCAAGATGGCCAAGTACTACGAACTCACCGAAAAAGACGTGGTCGCCACCGTTCTTACCGACTCCTCTGTGATGTATTCTTCGCGCATAGAAGAGCTCAACGAGCAACAGGGCGCTTACAGCGAGCTCGTCGCCGCGCGCGACTACTCCGAGCACCTGCACGGCGTACGCACCGACAACATGGAAGAGCTCACCTACGCCGCCCGCAAGCGCATCCACAACCTCAAGTACTACACTTGGGTTGAGCAGCAGGGCAAGACCTACGAAGAGATCAACGCCCAGTGGTACGACGACAAATACTGGACCGGCATCCACGGCCAGGTCACCGAAATCGACGCCCTCATCAACGAGTTCAACGCCAAAACCGGCGTGCTCGAAAAGCTGTAAGGGAAAATTGCAATACAAAAATGCGCTCCGTTGCCGGAGCGCATTTTTTGTTTGAGAAAACAAAGACCGCCAAGTATCGACCCCCGACAAGAAACTCGCCTCATCACGCGGTTCTTGCAGATGCGACACCCGTATCCACCCGCGGGTTCCATACCCGCCCACCGTCGGTTTCTACAAATTAGGCATCAGTTAATCCAAAAAGTTCCATTTCACCGTTACGGAATCCTGATCTTCGGATTCCACATAAAAACTGCAGTACTCGTTTTGCCAAAACCTTTCATAAGGCACCTGATCAAAGCAGGTTTTTAAGTATTCCGTAATTTCAGAGAAGGTATTTTCATCAAACTCTGTTTCGAACACACCAAACACGCCCTGCACCACAGGAACAACATATTCGGCCTGTTCCTTGGTAAACTCTATTTCGAGCAGCATGATGGGTGTTTTTAAGATGGAGTTGCCCCTGAGCTCAATATAACACGGCAACTCGCCGCCATCGGGCAGCGTTACCACGCAATGTGTGGTTTCATACAACATATCGGAGGTATCCCACTGGGTATCCTCCCCCACAGCAATGCCTTGCGGCGCCATGGTTTCGTTGAAAACTCTGAAGAATTCGGTGAAGCTGCGATCATGCGGGTCAGCCATTCCTTCAAAATTGCGAACGATTGCCGTGATATAAAATGCCGCCGCGAGAACAATTAATATGGCCAAAAAGCACTTCTTCAAAAACCGGTTCGGCTTTGGCAACACGGTCTGCTTGTCGTCGGTTGCGATGTTCACGGCGCGCACGGCCTTCTTGTTCAGGGTAGTTATGTTTCTATGGCTGCCATCCATATGCTTACACTCCCGCATTAAGATGGTTCCAGTATTTCACAAGGCGCGTATTCTGTCAATTTTTATCAAAAAACCGTGCGGAGTTCGGGTTCTTTTTGCTAAACATTTTGTAAATTCGCCGTTTTCGGCTGCGTAGCACTTCATGCGCCATCCTATGCTGTGCTATACTTTTTTTGGCAAAACTTTCTTTTACGGGCGCGCCGCCGTTTTTGTGTGCGCCCGCGCCCGATTGTGGGAAAGGAGCGTTTTCATGCACAAAATCCTCATCGTGGAAGACGACGGCGTGATCGCCTCGGAGATCGCACAAAACTTGACGCGCTGGGGCTTTGACGCGCGCCCGGTCGCGGATTTTTCCGATGTGCTCGCGGAGTTTGAACGTTTTTCGCCTCACCTTGTGCTGATGGATGTTTCCCTGCCGTTTTTCAACGGTTTTTACTGGTGCGCGAAAATACGGGAGCTATCAAAAGCGCCCGTGATCTTTCTCTCCTCGCGTGCGGACAACATGGATGTGGTAACAGCCGTGAGCATGGGCGGGGACGATTACATCGCAAAGCCCGTGTCGATGGATGTGCTCACCGCGAAAATCCAGGCAATGCTCCGCCGCGCGTACGATTACGAGGTGGAAAGCCGCCTGACGCTTCGCGATGCGCTTCTTGATGTTGGCGGGCTTTGCCTCATCAAGGACGGTGTGCGCACGGCGCTTACCAGAAACGAGACGCGCATTTTGCAGCTTCTGCTTGCCAGCAAGGGTAACGTGGTGAGCCGCGAGCAGCTTATGCTCGCGCTTTGGGAGAGCGACGAATTTGTAGATGAAAACACCCTAACCGTAAACGTAAACCGGCTTCGAAAAACGCTCGATTCGGCCGGCCTTGAAGGCTGTATCGTAACGCACAAGAAACAGGGGTACGCCGTTCATGCGTGAGCTTTTCGCCTACTTGAAATACCGCGCCGTGCTTCTTTTTGCCTACGCCGCCGCTTCTGCGCTCACGCTTACGGTATCCTACCTCGCCGCGCAGGATATGGTATACGCCCGCTACACGGTGCTTCTCTACACGGTTTTTCTGGGGCTTTTTTTGGTTGTGGACGGCGTTCGTTTTTACAGAAAGCGCCGCGCTTTAAAAGCGCTTTCCTCACCGTTTCCTTATGCGGCGGACGAGCTGCCCGCGCCAAGCAACGCTCTCGAGGCGGAATATGCGCGCCTGTTTTTCGAGCTTTCTCAAGCTTACGCCGCGCTGAAACGCCGCCTTGAACATGCGCATGAGGATTCGCTCGAGTATTACACGCTCTGGGTTCACCAAATCAAAACCCCCATCGCGGCGCTTTCGCTTGTGCTTTCACAGATGAATGACGAGCGCTCGGGCGTGATACGGCAGGAGCTTTTTAAAATTGAGCGGTATGCGGACATGGCCCTTCGCTATGTAAAGCTCTCCGACATCTCCTCCGATCTTCTCCTCGAACCATGCGAGCTTTATGAAACCGTGCGCGAAAGCGTGAAAAAGTTTGGCGTGCTGTTTGTCTACCAAAAGCTTTCCGTTGAGATTGAGCCTTTCCAATGGCAGATCACCACCGACAGGCGCTGGCTCGTGTTCATTTTGGAGCAGCTTCTCTCAAACGCGCTCAAATACACGCCCGAAGGCGGCATCCGCATTTACCGCGCGCAAAACGCGCTCGTCGTGGAGGATAGCGGCATCGGCATACGCGCGGAAGATCTGCCGCGCATTTTCGCCAAGGGCTACACGGGCTACAACGGGCGCACAGACGGCCGCGCCTCCGGCATAGGGTTATACCTTGCCAAAAAAGCGGCGGATGCACTTCATATTTCGCTGGCGGTAGAATCCACGCTTGCGCAGGGCACCAAGGTGTTTTTGCGCTTCCCAAACCCGAACACGGACATTTTTAAGTGACAATTTTGTTCGTTTGCGACGCAAAATTGTAAGGTAGCGAAATGGCTCACACATTTTTCTTGCGGTAAAATGGCCTCATATAAGCTTAGCGCACCAATCCGAATACGCCCAAACGGCATGTTTTGGTCGTTGTCGTCGGCTGGAATAGCACCACGATGCCATTTGGGTCGACAGAGCCACAAAAGCGTATGGCGCAGCAGAGCGCGGCGAAGGCGCGAAGGCGTAACGGTGCCTACGGCAAGCGGCTTCAACAAAGCTATGGCGTGTTATATACTTTTGTGGCCGTGCTCGAATTGGCGCGCTATGCTTCAATAAGGAGGCAACTATGGAGCTTTTAAAAGTAACCGGCATCCGTAAAATTTACGGTTCCAAATTGAAAACACAGCAATACGCCGCGCTCAAGCGCGTGAGCTTTGAGGTGGAGGAGGGTGAGTTCCTCGCCATTATGGGCCCGTCGGGCAGCGGCAAAACTACGCTACTGAACATCATCGCCTCGCTCGACCGCCCCACCGAGGGCGATGTTCTGCTGGACGGCAGGGCGTTTTCGCAAATACGCGAGCGCGAGCTTTCGGAATTCCGCCGCAAGCACTTAGGCTTTGTGTTTCAGGATTTCAATTTGCTCGACAGTTTTTCCCTCAAGGACAACATCCTTTTGCCGCTCGTACTCTCGCGCACCCCGCTTGCGGAAATGGAGCGCCGTCTTGCGCCCATTGCGGACATGCTCGGCATCACTGCCCTTCTTCAAAAATACCCCTACGAGGTTTCGGGCGGCGAAAAGCAGCGCGCGGCGATTGCCCGCGCGGTCGTTACCGACCCGCGCATTCTCCTTGCGGACGAGCCGACCGGCGCGCTTGATTCCAAGGCCTCGGCAAACCTTCTTCAAAACTTTCGAACCCTCAACGAGCAGGGCAAAACCATTCTCATGGTAACACATAGCGCGCTTGCTGCAAGCTATGCCTCGCGCGTGCTGTTCATCCGCGACGGGGAAATTTTCTCGCAGATCTACCGCGGGCATTTGAGCAACCACGCGTTTTTCGAGCGCATCGTATCAAACCTTTCGGTGCTCTCAGGTGGAGGTGTGGACATTGGCTAAGGCGTTTTATTTGCGGCTCGCTTGGAGCAACATCGTAAGAAGCCGAAGGACGTACTTCCCCTACATCCTAACAACAGCCGTTATCTGCGCGGTCTACCTTTTGATTGGCGGGCTTTTGTTTTCCGACGGGCTAAAAAACGTTCCGCGCGGCGAAACGGCAGCTTCCATGTTCGCGTTCGGCATTGTTGTATTTACGGTGTTCGCCTTTTTCTTCATGGTGTACATCAACAACTTCATCGTGGGGCGGCGCAAGCGCGAGTTCGGCCTTTACGGCATCCTCGGCCTTGAAAGGCGGCATGTGGGGCGCGTGCTCGTATGGGAAAACCTCATTACGCTTTTTGCGGGTGTTCTTTTGGGCGTGGCGGCGGCGCTGGTGTTTGGCAGGCTTTTGTTTTTGATCCTTCTAAAGCTCATCCATGCCGTGCCGGGCAGCAGCTTTTCTATAAGCGGCAAAGCGTATTTCATCATGCTCGGGCTTTTCTTCGCGGTGTTCGTGTTCACCTCGCTTTTCAACTTGCGGCAGGTGCGCCTCACAAGCCCCATGGAGCTTATGAACAGCGAAAAAAAAGGGCAGAAGGACTCAAAGTTTCTCGTGCCCGTGGCAATCTTAGGGGTTCTTCTGTTGGCGGCGGCTTATTATTTCGCATGGTGCCAGAGCAATGCGGGCGCGGCGCTCGGGCTTTTCTTCCCGCTTGCGCTGCTTGTGATCATCGCCACGAACCTTCTTTTTTCGTCGGGCAGCATTGCGGCGCTGCGCGCGCTTCGCGCCAACAAAGGGCTTTACTACAAGCCCGGCAACTTCATCGCCATCGGCGGCATGTTCCAGCGGATGCGACAAAACGCAAGGTCACTCGCGACCATCTGTATTCTTTCAACCATGCTCCTTGTAACGGTTTCCGGTACGCTCTCGTTGTACCTCGGGCAGGAAAAAGCGCTTGCGGCCTCCTTCCCGTTTGATGTAGAACTGCGCGTTGACGAAGACCTAACCGGCGACGACATTCGCGCGTATGACGCGGCACTTACGAAGCTTGCCTACGAATACGGTGTAACGCTTACTTCCGACAGAAATAAGCTCGTTTACGAGCGCCCCGAAGATCAGGAGTTTGCACAGGAAAACTTTGTGCCCGAAGGCGCTGTGTTCGTTGAGGGAACCAAGCTTATCGTGTTCAACCGCCAAATGGTGTTCGACGTGGAGGGCACCGAGGAAAACTGCATCGCGTTTTTGGACGGCGCAACGGCGCTCTATTTAAACACCTTCCCGGATAAGAGCCTTGGCTCAACCAATGTTTTTGAAGCCCGTTTGGATGGGTACGCGCTGTACGGCGGGCTTTTGTTCCTGGGTGTGTTCTTCGGCATCCTGTTTCTTGCGGTAACGGTGCTTATCATCTATTTCAAGCAGGTTTCCGAAGGCTATGAGGACAGGGAGCAGTTTGTGATTTTGCAAAAGGTGGGCATGGACGACGCGCAGGTAAAGTCCACCATCAACGCGCAGGTGCTGTGGGTGTTTTTCATACCGCTTGGGATGACACTCTTGCACATGCTGTTTGCCTCTAAAATCATGGCGGTGATGCTCAAAGTGTTCCAGCTTTACGACTGGGGGCTTGTATTGGGCTGCATCGGCGGCTGCTGCGCGGTGTTTGCGGTTTTGTACCTTGTTGTGTATAAGCTGACCGCGCACGTGTACTACCGCATTGTAAAAAGGTAGCACAAAAGCCGCCCGGCAAATTGCCGGGCGGCTTTTATGTATCAAAAAAGTGGCTTGCGCCGCTTTTTTGAGGTTTACAGGAACGTCCTGTGCCTACGGCACGGCCGGCCGTTCCTGCTAAGAAAGCCTTGCACCGCAAGGCCTTCCGCCGCCACCGCACATGTTGCTGGCGGCGATTAGAGCTTCCGGGGACTTCGACCCCCGAAGCCCCAAATAAGCATTTTTGACAAACCTTTATGCTTCCTGCACAGCCACATTTTTGTGGTGGAGGTGCCACTTGTCGGAACGCAGGCGAAGCGTAAAAATCACGCTTCGAACGATCCATTCAAAGCACATGCCGCCCCATGTACCGTACACGCCAAGGTCAAACACAACCGCAAGCAAATAGCAAAACACAACCCTCACCACCCACACGGAGATGAGTATCACAAGCGAGGCAAACTTCACATCCCCCGCCGTGCGCAGGCACGCGGGTATCATAAACGAGCGCGGCCAGAAAAACAGGTGCAACAGCCCGGAACCCAAAATAAGGTAGAAAACCGTATCGCCGATTTCGGCTGTCGCGCCGTACATTTTAATAATAAGCGGGAAGCACAAAAGCATAAGCCCAAGGATCACAAACGTGACGATGCCCGAAAGGTTGACAAACGTTTTCACGTAGTGCTTGGCTTCCTTTATTCCGTTTTGCCCCATGCACTGGCCAACGACCGTAACGGTGGTGTTGCAAAGCGCGTCGCCCGCGCAGCACATAAGCCCAAGCATTGAGCTTGCAATGGTGTTGGCCGCAATGGCGTTTGTGCCAAAGCCCACAAGGATCATCTGCACCGCGAGAAGGCCGGCGCAAAAAAACAGGCTTTCCACCGTATAAGGAAGCGCGAACTGCATCATATCCCCGCCAAGACCCTTTATGGCGCGAAGCGATGCCTTCAGGCTCGCTTGCAGGAAAATGTGCCTTCGCGAGAGGAACAGCCATACGCACAAGCACCCGAGCACCCTTGAAATGACGAGCGCATAAACGAGCCCGTGAACGCCCAAACCTAAAACCGGCAGGAACAAAATGTTCAGCGCCGCGTAGGAAACGTTGGTGACCAAAGAAACAGTGAGCGAGGTTTTCG
>JAEZGQ010000059.1 GCA_023416895.1 Bacillota bacterium
GCGGCACGAGAGCGAAAGTCCGCCTCGCGCCGCGCGTATGCCGTTTCGGCCGGCATGGCCGATATAAAAAAAAGAAATGGCCGGGCCACTTCCTCTACAATGAAAATTATACGCGAACGTTTGTTCCGTTTCAATGGCGGAAACGGTGCATGAAACGGGCACATTCCGCGCATACCTAATGGTATATAGGCCAATGCGCGCTATGGCGGCAGGCAGAAGCGGTGCGTCACGGCAAAAGGGTCAAGCGGCGGCGCATCGCGGCTTTTTCCAAAAAGCGCATGTTTTTGCGAGGAAAAAGCAAGAAGCCTGTTTACAGAGGGAATAAGTTTGACTTATAATGTATTTGTGGGAGGGGGCGTTTTTTAAGCCGAAAACAACCTTCCCGAATCGTCGCTTTCGGCCCGAACGGCCGGAGTAGCGCCGCATCTCTTCTTTGGCGGCAGCCCCGAAACCGGCGGAGCCTTCCTCATATTTATTTTATACAAGGGGTGAGTTTATTTTGGAATTTCTTTCCCAGCTTCTCAACCTGTTCAGCAACGTGTTGACCTTCTCCTGGCAGCAGGGCCTGATGCTCCTGATTGGCGCGGCTCTCATCTTCCTGGCAATCAAAAAAGAAATGGAACCGACGCTGCTTCTCCCCATGGGCTTCGGCGCAATTCTTGTGAACCTGCCGGGCGTGAACGTGGGCGCAATTGAAACCTTGTTCAACGCGGGTATTTCAAGCGAACTGTTCCCGTTGATTCTCTTCATCGGCATCGGTGCGATGATCGACTTCGGGCCGCTTCTCTCCAACCCCAAGATGATGCTCTTTGGCGCAGCGGCGCAGTTCGGTATTTTCTTTACGCTGATCCTCGCCACGCTGTTCAAATTCCCGCTCAATGACGCTGCGAGCATCGCCATCATCGGCGCGGCGGACGGCCCTACCTCCATCGTCGCGGCAGAAAGGCTTGGGTCCAATTACTTTGGCGCAATCACGGTAGCGGCATACTCGTACATGGCGCTTGTGCCCATCATCCAGCCGCCGTTCATCCGTCTCGTGACCACCAAAAAAGAGCGCCTCATCCGCATGCCGTATAACCCCAAGGCGGTCACCAAAACCACGAAGATCCTCTTCCCTATTTTCGTGACCATCATCGCGGGCGCGGTAGCACCCGAA
This sequence comes from Bacillota bacterium, assembly GCA_023416895.1. Taxonomy (GTDB): domain Bacteria; phylum Bacillota; class Clostridia; order Christensenellales; family CAG-138; genus UBA7707. Next base: position 1,157 of record JAEZGQ010000059.1, read on the forward strand.
TCTGCGCAGTTGATTGGCTTCCTTATGTTCGGTAACCTCATCCGCGAATGCGGCGTACTCGGCAGCCTGAGCGATACCGCACAGAACGCGCTTGCGAACATCGTTACCATCTTCCTCGGCTTTACGGTGTCACTGAGCATGAGGGCAGGAGATTTCGTAAAAACGGAAACCTTCCTCATTCTCGGACTCGGCCTTGTGGCGTTCATCTTCGACACCATCGGCGGCGTGCTGTTTGCCAAGTTCCTCAACCTGTTCACCAAGAACAAGATCAACCCCATGATCGGTGCGGCGGGCATTTCCGCGTTCCCGATGTCTTCCCGCGTGGTACATAAGATGGGCCTTAAGGAAGATCCTTATAACTATCTGCTGATGCACGCGGCGGGCGCAAACGTCAGCGGCCAGATCGCGTCGGTGCTGGCGGGCGGCTTGCTCATGAGTATTGTACTCGGCTGGTAATAACACAGGAGGTAAAACGATATGATGTTGAATCTGACGATCGAACTAAGCAAAGCTGCAATGCAGCCCATTACGCTTTTAGAGTCCCTCCAGATCATGGCCAAGGGCCTCGTGGGTATTTTCGCTGTATTTTTCGTGCTCTGGGGCCTCGTGGCGCTTTTGAACAAACTGACCGCAAAGAGCGCTCAAAGCAAGGAAGACTAATTTTTAGCAATTCCCCAAAATGTGAACGGAAAGCCGCGCGGTTTCGCGCGGCTTTTTTATTTCGATACAAAATGAGTTTCGCCTCGCGGCAGGGCTATATCTTATGTAAAGCAGACTACTTTTAGGGGCAACTCGGTTCATAAACCGTCCGCTATGTTTTTTCGTAGGAAGCTATCATGCATTTTTTAAGTTCTCTTTGATCTTTTGAATTTCTGCTTTCACATTTTCACAAATTTCCTCAAATTTATCTTGCAGCACTTCACTCAGCCCGAATCCGAACTCAACTTCCTTGGCTTCAATTCCAACGAGGCTTCCCGAGGCATCTCCTTCAAAAACGATCCGATCAATCAAACTCATATCGTGGAGCGAAACTTTTCTTATTCGAGGTTTCATCTCCGAAAACGATACCACTGTAATTTTCCCCGGCGTAGTGCCGCATGCCATTGCATCCAGCACAATGATCGATTCGTAAGGTTTTATTGCTTCAAAACCGTATTCAAAGTCTGTCTCGGCAATGATCACATCAATGTTTTCTTGGCTCATGGCATTGCGAATCGCCTCAGCCACCAAGATTCCAATGCTGTCATCCTTCATGATCCGGCTTCCGATTGCAACAACCGCTAAGCTTTTCACGGAACCACCTTAAACGTTCTTGCTTCGTTGCCCTGTGTATATACATGTGTCGCACAGGATATGCACGGGTCAAACGACCGAAGGATCCTACCAAGCTCAACGGGATTATCCGCATCTTCAACATAAGTCCCGATCAGTGACATTTCAGCCGTACCTTTGCTGTTCTCCGTTTGCGTCGATAAGTTCCATGCTGACGGCGTGATGATTTGGTACAGCGAAATGACCTGATCCACTATCTCAAGCCAGTGTCCCAAAGCGCCACGCGTGGTATCCGTTAGCCCCATTCCTTTGGCATTTTGGGGCACTTCATACTGCGATTGGGTAAAACCATCGGGCAGCAAATTGCTTAAGAGCGTATCAAGAATTCCGGCAATTTTCTTCGCCTCCAGTACCCTTGCAATCGTCCTATCCATTGTGGATATGCCGCGCCGGTATTCCCCTGTTAGCCATAGCCTTGCAAGCGGTCCCACCTCGCAAGGGTACCCATAGTACCTCGGCGCTTTGACCCACGAGTATGCCTCTTTCTTTTTTGGCGCATCGGAGGGTATGGTTTCAAAGGGTCGGTACGTCTCGGGTGTATCGGAATAAAAAGAGTACTGCGTATTTTCCGCAATGCCCTCCGGATCAAGAGGGCTTATTTTTCCGTTGATGTACACAAGAGGGTCAACATACAGCGTACCCAACTCCTTATAACCGTTAAAGCAGCCAAAGGAAAGAAGGTTTCGATATCCACCGCCGATTTGATAATAATCGCTGTAATACTGCGCAATCATATACACGTCGGGAATCATACAGGCATCTATAAATCTGCTGATTTCGTGCAAGATGGATTTGATCGCCACAATTTTATCCACGGTAGCCTGCGCGGTGGCTCCGCCGATGAATACACCATGGTTATGGGGCGCCTTTCCGCCCAGGATCGCCAGCATTTTATGCGCATTCCGGCTAAGTGTCAACGAATCAAAATAATGCCTCGCGATTAAGTCGTTTCTTTCCTTGGGTAGCCTAAAATCCCTGCCGTTCGCTTCAAACAGCGGCGAATAATCGGGAAGAAGAACAAAGTCCGGGACTGTATATTGATAAAAGTGGCGGATATGGTTTTGCAGAAATTCGCAGCCATGCATGATATCCCGCAGATATCGTCCCTGCTCGGATGGAATGACACCAAAGGCCTGCTCCAAAGCAAGGGTTGACGCAAGAGAATGCGCGGTAGAACATATGCCGCATATTCTCTGTGTAAAATACACCGCATCCATGGGCGGCCGGCCTTTGAGCATCAGTTCAAACCCCCGAAAAAGCAGGCCTTCGGTTTTGGCATCCACTACCCTATTGTTTTCTATATAGGTTTCTATTTCCATGAACCCGCTGATTCGCGTGATCGGATTGATAACGATTTTTTTCATGGCATGCTTTCTTCCCTTGTCGTATG
>JAEZGQ010000070.1 GCA_023416895.1 Bacillota bacterium
TTGGTACCCGGTAGGGGAGTCGAACCCCTGTTCCCGCCGTGAGAGGGCGGTGTCCTGGGCCACTAGACGAACCGAGCAAAAATCTCACGCACGTACAATTATACCGGAAAATCGAGCGTTGTCAACAACGATTTTTTATTATTCTATGGCGAGTAGTTTCACAGCGCTTGCGGCAGGAATCTCAGAAAGCCGCTTGAGAACATCTCCAAAGGGTACCGAAACATTCGTAGCGTCCAGCGAAATCACAACGCTCGCCTGCGAGTTGAGGGGCAGGCTTTGCGTAATGGTAAGGATGTTTGCGCCAAGCGCCGAAAGTGTGTTGAGCGTTTCGCTCAATGCGCCTTTTTCGTGGTGCAGCATCAAGGAAAGCACAGCCTTTTTACAGGCGGTGTCCTCGTTTGGCGCAAAGATATAGTCTTTATACTTATAATAGGTGCTGCGCGAAATGCCCACAAGCCGCACCGCTTCGCTCACTTCCTTTACGGTTCCTGCGTCGAGCATGGCGCGGGCTTTGAGCACCTTTTCGTAATAATCCGGCAAAATCCGCTTGTCAACAATCAAATATTGGCTTTGCATGGCGCTGTCTCCAAAAGAACGGCTCCTTCGTGGTCGATGGTTAGCGGCAGTGTGCGCCAGTTGTTGGGTAAAGTGGAAACGAGGGCTTCCATGCGCGCGGGGAAGCTTTCGCCGCGGTACATGCACATACAGGTAGAGCCGCTGCCGCTGATATAAAACGCGGTGCAGCCCGCCTCATGCGCCATTTCGCGCACCTTTTCATAGCCGTGGATGAGCTTGGAGCGGTAGGGTTGGTGCAGCCTGTCGTCGAGCGCGGCGGAAATAAGCGGGTCGTCGCCGTATTCGAGCGCCTTCAAAAGCACGCCCATGCGCGATACGTTAAACACCGCGTCGCCAAGCGGTATGGTTTTTGGCAGTGCCTCGCGCGCCGCTTGCGTGGAAACTTCAAAGTCCGGCACAAGTGCAAGGAAACGAAGCGCCGGGTCGATTTGATAGCGTGCCATGTTGGGAAAACCGTTTTGCATCATGCTCGCGGTAAAGCCGCCAAAAAGCGCAGCCGCCACGTTATCGGGGTGCCCTTCAAGCTCCGCAGCGAGCGCGAAAAGGGTGGATTTGCTAAGCTTTGCACCGTGTGCTGCGTTGCCCGCCAAAAGTCCCGCAACGATCATTGCCGCCGACGAGCCAAGGCCCCGCGATACGGGAATGTCTGACTCGATGTGGAGGCCGAGGTTGCGAAACGGCACACCGAGGCGGTTTAGCACCTTTTTGTAGGCCACAACCGCAAGGTTGTTTTCATTTTTGTAGGCATCGTCGCAGCCGTCTATCACAAGGCCGTCTTCATCCTCCCAGAAGCAGAGGGTTGCGTATAGGGAAACCGCAAGGCCAAGGCTGTCAAAGCCAGGGCCGAAATTTGCCGTGGACGCCGGAACGCGTACTCTTACCATGTTTTTTGTTCCGCCTTTCTTATCAAATAAGGTTCCATTTCTTTCAAGTTTACCACATCCGTATGCCTTTGCGAAACACCCTTTAGCCCCGTAAGTGCCGCAGGTGCTAAAAGACCTGAAATCTCTTCAAGCTTTTTAATCGCCGCAAATTCATCCTCCGGCGCGCGGCCTGTAAGCGCAAAAAGCACGTCGCGGGGGAATTTAAAAGGCGAGGCGGTGCTCAATACAACCGCAGGTGCGCCGCTCTTTTCCGCTTTTTGATACTGCCAAAGCGCGTCAAACGCAACGGCGGTGTGCGTGTCACAAAGGTAGTGCTCGGCTTCAAACACCTGCCGGATGGCCGCAAACGCGCCGTCGTCGCCGCAGCGCGCGGCAAAAAAATCGCGTTTGAGTAGCGCAAGTGCTTCTTCGCCAAGTTCATAATACCCGTCGCGCGAAAGCTGTTCCATGTGGGCTTTTGTTTTGTCACCGCATACAAGGTACAAAAGCCTCTCGAGGTTGCTCGAAATTAAAATGTCCATGCTGGGCGATGCGGTTTTGAAAAACGCGCGGCGGCGGTCGTACCGGCCTGTCGTGAAAAACTCTGTCAGCACGTCGTTGGCGTTGGAGGCGCAGATAAGCTTCCCGACAGGAAGCCCCATTTGCTTTGCGAAATATCCGGCTAGAATGTCGCCGAAGTTGCCCGTAGGTACTGCAAAGTCTATCGGCTCACCCATCAACACCTCGCCGCGCTTTACAAGGTCACAGTATGCCTTGTAATAGTACATGATCTGCGGCACAAGCCTGCCGATGTTGATGGAGTTTGCGCTCGAGGGCAAAAAACCGTTCGCTTCAAACGCTTGCCGTGCCTGTTCGCTTGTAAAAATCGCCTTTACGCCGCTTTGCGCGTCGTCAAAGTTGCCACGCACCGCGCACACACAAACGTTGTTGCCTTGCTGCGTAGTCATTTGCAGGCGCTGTATGGCGCTCACGCCGCCCTCGGGGTAGAAAACCGCGATGCGCGTACCTTTTACATTACAAAAACCGCTTAGGGCAGCCTTTCCCGTATCCCCGCTGGTGGCAGTGAGAATGAGCATTTCCTTTTGTACGCCAAGCTTTTTCTTTGCCGCCGCCATCAGGTGCGGCAGTACCGAAAGCGCCACGTCTTTAAACGCCTGTGTCGGCCCCCGGAAAAGCTCGAGCACATTAGCGCCCTTAAGCGGCACAAGCGGCGTCAGATCTTCGCTTTCAAAACGACCCGCGTACGAAGCCTCAACAAGCTCGGAAACCTCCTGTGCTGTGAGTTCGTCAAAATACAAACCTAATATTTTTGCAGCAATGCCCATCGCGTCAAGCCCGTTTAGTTCCTCTGGCAAAAGCTTTGGGAAGCGTTCGGGCATATAGAGCCCGCCGTCGGGTGCAATGCCGTTAAGCACCGCCGTAAGCCCGTCCGCCGTGTGCTTATTGTTGCGCGTGCTGAAGTAGATCATGGCAAACCCTCTTTAAAAAAGAAATCAAAATTGTGTGTTGCATTTCCGCTAAGGATATGATACATTGTTTTCTATTCAAAAACAAGTGTTTTTATTTTGAGGACACAAAAGGGTGGTTTTGCATGAAGATCGCACTTCTCGGCTTTGGAAACGTAGGGCGCGGCGTGTATGAAACGCTTGAATCGCTACCGGAAATTGAGGTAAATCGCGTGCTTGTGCGAAACGTGCGCCCATGCGCCACAAGCGCTGTGACGGCGGAATTTTCCGAAATTCTCAACGATCCTGAGATCGAGCTTGTGGCCGAGGTTATGGGTGGATACGAACCGGCACGTTCTTACGTGCTTGCGGCGCTTCGCGCCAAAAAACATGTGGTGAGCGCCAACAAGGAGCTTCTGTGCAAAAGCTTTTCAGAGCTTTCTAGCACCGCTTTCGAAAACGGCGTTTGCCTGCGCTACACGGCGTGCGCGGGCGGCGGCATACCGTGGCTTTTTAATTTGGAGCGTGCCACGCGCTGCGACGAAATTGAAACGCTCGGCGGTATTATGAACGGTACCACCAACTTCATGCTCCACGCTATGCAGCAAAGCGGCATCGGCTTTGACGAGGCGCTCAAGCGCGCGCAAAGCTTAGGTTACGCCGAGGCAGAGCCCTCGGCGGATGTGGATGGGCACGATGCCGCCAGAAAATGCGCCGTGAGCGCGAACCTCGCGTTTCACACCATGCTCGACGAAGCGGAAATGAACGTGGAAGGCATACGGCGTGTACGGCCTTGCGACATCGAATTTGCTAAAAGCCGAAACTGCGTTTTAAAGCTGATCGCTCGCGCTCATCGCGCAAACGATACTGTGAGCGCGTATGTGGAGCCTTGCTTTGTAAAAGCCACTTCGCAGGAGGCTGCAGTGCCGGAAAACTACAACCTTCTTACCCTTGAGGGGAAGCGCCTCAAACGGCAAAGCTTTTTTGGACAGGGCGCTGGTATGTACCCCACGGGCATTGCCGTGGCGCAGGACATACTCGATGTGGCGCGCGGCAGCGTTAAGCCGCAAAGGGTGGACATTGTGCCGCAAAGCGTGGATAACAAAGGCTGTGCGCACCGCTACTATGTGCGCTGCGGCACACAGCAGCCGCACGAAGGGCTTATGGAGCTTGCGTGCGAAAGGCTTGTAACGGCGGAAGGTTGCGTTTACATCACAAAACCCGTTTCGGTGTTTGCGATGCATGCGCTTGCTAAAACTTTAAGAAAGGCTGACCCGCAGCTGTTTTTTGCGGGGATGGAAGAAGCATGATCAAGGCGGTAAAATTCGGCGGCTCGTCGCTTGCGGACGCGGCACAGTTTCAAAAGGTGAAGCGCATCGTGGAAATCGACCCAACGCGCGTGGTGGTTGTGGTGTCCGCACCGGGCAAACGGAGCAAGGACGATCACAAAATTACGGACCTATTGTATCTATGCCACGCGCACATCAAATACGGGGTGTCGTATGAGAGCGTCTTTACTATGGTGGAGGAACGTTACCGCGCCATCAAAGAGGGCTGCGGCTTAACGCTTGACCTTGATGCGGAGTTTGCTGCGCTCAAAAACCAAATGAACAAGGATATTTCCATCGACTACCTTGTGTCGCGCGGCGAATACCTTGCCGCCAAGCTTATGGCCGAGTATTTGGGCTTTGCTTTTTTGGACGCGAAGGACTGGCTTTTTTTCAACTACGACGGAAAGGTGAACTACGAAAAGTCAAACGAGCTTTTAACGGCGGCGCTTTACGAGCACAAGCGCGTTGTAATACCCGGCTTTTACGGTGCCATGCCCGACGGGCGCATCCGCGTGCTTTCGCGCGGCGGCTCGGATATCACGGGCGCAATCGCTGCCGCAGGTGTAGACGCGAGCGTTTATGAAAACTGGACGGATGTTTCGGGTATCCTCATGGCCGACCCGCGCATTGTCAGCGCGCCAAAGCCCATCGAGCGCATCACCTACAGCGAGCTTCGCGAACTTTCCTATATGGGAGCGGATGTTTTACACGAGGAAACCGTGTTTCCCGTACGCGAAAAAAACATCCCCCTCAACATCAAAAACACAAATGAACCCGACGCTTCTGGCACCTTCATACAGGAGGCGTTCGAAGAAGAAAACGAGAAGGAGCGCCGCCGCTTTATCACCGGCATTTCGGGGCGCAAAAATTACAGCATCATCGCCGTTTGCAAGGCGCACATGTCGGGCGATGCGGGGGTTTTAAGGCGCGTCATCGAGATTTTTGAGCGCTACGGTGTGGGCATCGAGCACATCCCATCGGGCATCGACAGCTTCAGCGTGGTCGTTTCCACGGAGAAGGTGAAAAACTCGCTTTACGACATCATCGCAGAAATTCGTGCCCGCGTTGAGCCGGATTCGGTGAAGGTCACAGAAAACATTTCCCTCATCGCGGTGGTCGGCCGCAAGATGATGTACCGCCCGGGCATTTCGGGCAGGCTTTTCGGCACCCTTGGGGAAAACGGCATCAACATACGCATGATCGCGCAGGGGCCAGAGGAGATCAGCATCGTCGTTGGCGTGGAAAATGCCGATTTTGAAAAAACCATTCGCTTGCTCTACGAAAGCTTTGCGAGGTAAGGAGGATTTTTATGAAGAAGGTTGCGGTTTTGGGTGCCACGGGCGCTGTAGGCAGGGAAATGCTCAAGGTGCTAGAGGAACGGAATTTTCCCGTTTCCGAGCTTGTTCCGCTTGCGTCGAAAAGCAGCGCGGGGAGCAAGGTGCTGTTTCGTGGGGAGCAAATTGCCGTGCGCGAAGCAAACGAACGGGCGTTTCAGGGTGCGGATATTGTACTGGGTGCAGTGGCAAACGCGTTTTCCAAAGCCTTCGCGCCCGCTATTTTAGAGGCAGGTGCCGTATATGTGGACAATTCAAGCGCCTTTCGCATGAACGCCGAGGTGCCGCTTGTGGTGCCGGAAATCAACCCCCAAGACGCAAAGCTCCACAAAGGCATCATCGCAAACCCCAACTGCTCCACCATCATTGCGCTTGTGGCGGTAAACGCTATCAACGCGCTTTCGCCCATTCAAAGCATGATCGCGGCGACCTACCAGGCGGTTTCAGGCGCGGGTGCGGGCGGCACGGCAGAGCTTGAGGCACAGATGCGCGCTTGGGCCGCGGGGGAGGAACTTAAAAATACGGTGTTCCCGTACCAAATCGCTTTCAACCTCATTCCTCAGATCGGCGACTTTCAGGAAAACGGCTACACGAGCGAGGAAATGAAAATGCAAAACGAGGGCAGGAAGATCTTGCATCTGCCGGAACTTAATGTAAGCTGCACCTGCGTGCGCGTGCCCGTGTGGCGCTCGCATTCCATTTCTATTACGCTCAAAACACAACAGCGGCTTGAACTCTCGAGCGTTCGCGAGGCGATTGCGGAGGCAAAGGGCTGCCGTTTGGTTGACGAAGCGCAAGAAAGGCGCTATCCCATGCCGCTTGAAACAAGCGATCAGGATCTTGTGTTTGTGGGGCGCATTCGCCGCGACCTTACCTCGGAAAACGGCATTTCGCTTTGGTGCTGCGGCGATCAGGTGCGAAAGGGCGCAGCGACCAATGCCGTGCAAATCGCTGAGCTTTTGAGTTGAGGCGCATAAGCGTATGGCTTAAGAATAATTCCCTCCCGATGATAGAGAATCATCGGGAGGTTTTTTAAGGCAAGCAGCCCTAGTGCAAAACGGTTGAAATCCATTTCGCAGGGTTGTAGAATAACAGAAAAGCGGAAAAGCTAGGTTTTGGCAAACGCCGCAAAAAGCGGAAAGGACGCCATTTATGCGCCATAAGCACGGGCTTTTAGAAAGCTTCTCGCATGCCTTTGCAGGGATTTTTGCGTGCATCAAAAGGGAGCGAAACATGAAAATCCATTTCGCGTTTGTCGTTCTTGTGAGCGCGGGCGGCTTGCTTTTTGGCATCAGCCAAGTGGAATGGCTCGTTTGCCTTGCGTTTTTTGCGCTCGTACTTGGCGCTGAGGCATTCAATACCGCCATTGAAGCTGCGGTGGACCTTGCTTCGCCCGAGCAAAACCCAAAAGCAAAGCTCGCCAAGGACGCCGCCGCCGGCGCGGTGCTTTTGTGTTCGCTTATGGCAGCGGTGGCGGGCTGCATCATTTTCCTTCCCAAGATTTGGTATTTTTTGAAGCAGCTTTTTGCGTAAGCCGCATATAGTGCTAAAGAACAAGCTGAAAACAGGCCGCTTCCGAAAAATTCTTCGAAAGCGGCCTGTTTCGTTATAAGCAAAAATTGTTGACTGTCTGTTCAATCAATAATCAAGGAGCAAACCGAGTACTGTGAGTACGGCTAATAACACCACATTCCAAAGCGTAAAAAGAAGCATGTACCTTCCGGTGTGGCCCTTATGGACGCTCGCGTACATTTTATAGGAAATTACGCTTGCCATGGAGGCAATGAGCGTACCCATGCCGCCGATGTTTACACCTGCCAAAAGCTCCTTTGCGCGGTCGGTAAAGCCCGAAAGCAAAATGACGGCAGGTACGTTGCTTGTAAACTGGCTCGTAAAAATGGCCGTCAAAAGCGTGTTTGCTTTTGTGATGCGCGACAAAAACGCATGGATCGGCTCAATACGCGCAAGGTTGCCCACAAAAACAAAAATCACGACAAACGTTAGAAGAAGGCTGTAGTCGACCGAAAAAAGCGTTTTGCGATCGGCGGCGAGCAATACAAAAAATATGGCTGCCGTGGCCGCCCAGTACGGCACAAAGCCGAAAACCGCCGAGACGGATGCACAAAAAAGCACCGCGTACAGTACGATTTTTTGCTTCGTTAACGGCTGCGGTGAAAAAGGCTCGCTCTGGCAAAGCGGCAGGGCCGGAAAAAGTAGGCAGCTTGCGCCCAAAAGAACCCCGCCCGCGCCGACGATGGGGAGCATTACCGTAAAAAACTCCGAAAGCGGTATTTCGTAATGGGTAAACAAGAAAAGGTTTTGCGGGTTGCCGATGGGGGTAAGCGACGAGCCGATGTTGGCGGCAACAGTTTGCAACACCACTAAAAATGCGCTCCAGCTGACCATGCCGCATACCGATAAAATGGTGAATGTAATGGGGATGATGGCGATGAGCGCAACGTCGTTGGTGATGAACATGGAAAAGAAAAAGCAGGCGAACACCAGAAAAAACGCAAGCACGCGCAGGTTTTTAAGCCGTCCCGCAATGGCCAGGGAGATACGACGCAAAAGCCCCTCACGTTCCATACCTTTCACGGAGGCCATCAGGCAAAAAAGGCAGCCGAGGGTTTTCAGGTCGATGTAGGAGATGTATTCCGCGTCCGGCGGCACAAAAAACATGGAAACAACAGCCAATACGGCCGCAATGCTTAACACGGGCTCCCTTTTGAAAACGGCTTTCAATTTCGACATGGATCCTCCAAAAACGCGCGTTTTATGGCTCAACCTCTCTATTTTAGCGCAATCGGCGGCACTGTCAACGGGGGAGATTAAAAGAAAACCGCGCTTTCCGTTTGTAGACGGAAAGCGCGGCGTTGCTTCTCAGAAAAATGGCTTGCGCCATTTTTTGAGTTTTGCACGCTTTCACTGCATGCTATACATGCGGCCGATCAAGCGTGAGAAGTACGAAAACCGGCGGTTTTCATCCGTTTCGGCGTACATGCCGCCGAAGCCGGAACAAAGTCAAGGGGCTGCGGCCCCTTGACAATCCCTGAGTTTCTTGTAAACGAAGCTTTCTATTTCGTAAGCTCCATGAATTCGTCGATCATTGCGGACACCACGCCGAGACTATCCATCCAGAAATCCTCTTTTGTGATGTCGATGTCGGCCATTTTCGCAACGTCCTCCACGGTTTTTACCGTAGTTGCCTTCAAAAGCTCGCGGTACTTGGGTACAAAGCTATCGCCTTCTTTTTGGTATGCTGCGTAAAGCCCGCGGGCGAACAGGCCGCCAAACGCGTACGGGAAGTTATAGAAACTGAGCTCGGCGCTATAATAGTGACTCTTGCAAACCCACATATACGGGTGCAGGTAATCGGGGTCAAGCCCATCGCCATAGGCCTGCTTTTGCGCGCGAAGCATAATAGCTTCAAGGTCGGACGGGAAGAGGAATTCTTTGTTGCGGCGCTCGAATACCTCGGTTTCAAACAGGTAGCGGGAGTAAATGTCCACAACCACCTGGTTGAGGTCGGAAAGTGTGGACTCGATGAGCATCAGTTTTTCTTCCTTGGTGGATGCCCGCTTCATCGCCGCCTGCATGATGATGGTTTCGTTGAATGTGGAGGCGGTTTCCGCAACCGGCATGGTATATTCCGTGTTCAAAGGGCTATGCACGCTGATCTGCTGGCCGTGGTAGGCGTGCCCAAGCTCATGCGCAAGGGTTACGCAGTCACTCAAGCTGCCATCGAAGTTGGTGAGGATGCGGCTTTGCGTAATAAATGGAAGGTTCGAGCAGAAAGCGCCGCCAACCTTGCCCTTTCTCGGGGTGAAGTCGATCCAGTTTTCGTCGTAGGCGCGCTCGATCATCTCTACAAGGTCACTGCTGAAGGTGGAAAACTGTTCCACCAAAAGTGCTCTGGAGTCCTCAATGGTGTATTCACCGTTTGCAGCGCCCAAAAGCGCAAACATATCGTACCACGGAAGCCCGTTTTTATGGCCGAGCACTTCGCCCTTACGCTTTAAATACGCGCGGAACTTCGGCAGATGCTTTTGGATGGCGCCAAACATCGCGTCAAGCGTCTCTTTTTTCATGCGGGAATCATCGAGCGTCATCTGCAAGGGCGATTCGTAGCCCCGAAGCTCACACAAATCGTTCACAAGGCCCTTGATGGAGTTGAGCGAAAATGCGACGCTGTCTTTAATTTTATCGTAGGCCTTTAGCTCCGCCTCGTAAGCGTCTTTGCGCTCTTTCGGGTCGTTGCTGTAAGCGAGGTTTCTTACCTGAGAAAGGGTGATTTTTTCGCCGCGGTAATCGACCTCCAACGTAGAGGTGAGGTGCTGATGCAAGTCGCTCCACGCGTTGCCGCCCGTAAGGTTCAGCTTGGCAATGACCTCCTCCACCTCGTCGCTCTTTAAATGTTTGCTTTTTTGCTTGATCTCGCGGAGCATGAATGCATGCTCTTGAAGGAGTGCGTCCTTCTCAATGAGCCCTTCCAAATCATTAACATCGGCCACATAGTGGTCAAACTTTGCGCGTGTCTTTGCAAGGTTGCTCATCATTTTTTGGATGCCGTTCATCTCCGCCTTGGTGATAGGGTCTGTGGTATCCACGGAGGAACGCAGAAAAATGTAGGAGCCCAGCTTTCTCGCAAGCACCGCAAGCTCACTTTGCTGCGTGAGAATCGCCTTGAGCGTTTCTAGCTCATTTTCGTGCGAAAGTCCGTCAGCAAACGTGTTGAGTTTCGCAACCAACTGCTCCAGCCGCTTTATATCGTCCTTGTAGTTTTGGGTATCGTAGCCTGAGTAAAGCGCGTCCAAATTCCATTTGCGTTCTTCCATTGTGGCACCTCACGTATGATATTTTGATGTGTATACTCATTGCCATTATACTCCAAAACACTTGTTTATCAAAGAGAGAACCTACACGGCAGCAGAGCGGAAACATTGTTGTTTTCGTTGGCTTTTTGCGAAACTTTTTTTGGTATGAAGAATGAATTTACCGAAAGTTCATAGAAAAACAGCATCTTTAAACGGTGGCGGCGTTGACCGCCATTTATGCAAAAGGGTATCATAAACAAAACACATGTCGAATTTACCCGAAATTTTGGTGAAACGGAGGCAAACGATGCGCAAACTGAGGAACGTTATCGCGCTGTGCCTTGCGCTTATCATCGTAGGCTTTGCGGTGCCGACGCGCGCCGCCGTGTTTTGCTCGGATGTGCGCGTGCAGCTTTCGATCGGGAAGCAAACGGAGCTCGTCTTTACCCCCGTGGGCAGCTTTGCTTTAAAGGAAGCGCCGGAGCTTTCGCTCGGCAACGACGAACTCACAATAAAAGCGGTAGGCGGGCGCGTATCCCTTACGGCGGGCAGAAAAACCGTTACCGGCGCGTCGCTTACGCTTCTAAGCGGCGGTTACGGCAAAACGGGGGACTATATCCGCCTTAAAAACAGCGCATACGGTACCTGCACCTACCTTGGCAACATGACCTTTGATGTTTATAAGGGCTCAATCCGTGCCATCAATACCTTGCCCATCGAGCAGTATCTTTATGGTGTGGTGCCGCACGAAATGAGTAACCTTTTCCCGATTGAGGCACTTAAGGCGCAGGCGGTTTGCGCACGCGGTTACGCTGCAGCAAGGTGTTCCACATACGCTTCGCGTGCCTACGACCTTCTCGACACTTCGGAGGATCAGGTGTACCGTGGTTATGCCAGCAAAAACACCCGTGCCATCGCCGCCGTGAACGCAACGGCCGGCCAGGTGCTCACTTATGAGGGCGACATTGTAGAGTCGTTTTATTCCGCCTCCAACGGGGGACAAACCGAGCGCACCGGAAACGTGTGGTCATCGGATTATCCGTATTATATTAACGCCGATGACCCGTTTGACCTTTTGAACGCCTCAAGCATCGAGGAGAAGTCCTTTATCCCGCACAAATACAATGAGGCGACGATAAGGCTTATGGATGCGAACGTGCTCCTTGCGCTTGAACGCGCGGCTTACGCGGCGGCGGAGCAGGAGGTAACGCTTTTAGAGACTGTGTCGGTCACACCCAAAAACCCAACATACGATTCGCCAAGCCGCTGCTATACCGAGGCGGAGGTAACGCTTATTGTCGGCTACGGTACCGGGGAGAAAGGTCAGCTCACGGTTACGCTAGCGCTTGAAACGCTGCGCTTTGGCAGCTTTGAAAACATGTTGGGGAGCCTAACCGCGAAAAAAACGCGCCTTCGCATGCGCGGTGCGGAAGTGGGGACTTACCGCGCAAACGGCGAAACCTATGATGGCTTTTTCCTTACCGAGCGGCGCTACGGCCATGGCGTGGGGCTTTCCCAGCGCGGCGCGCAGGAACGCGCGCGGGCGGGTCAGCCGTATACGGACATTCTTTCCTTCTATTATTTTAACACCACGCTCATCACCATCGGTACCTACGAAAGCGCGCCGAAGGTAGAGAGTGGCGTTTATAAAATCAAGCAGTGGGGCATAAGCGGCGTTGCGCCGGGTACCACACAAAAGAAGCTTCTTTCGGGGCTTTCGTCCGAGGGGACGCTTAGTGTTGTAAGCGCAAAGGGCATGCCTTTGGAGAACGAGGTGGGCACAGGCGCGTTTGTACGTGTTACCTACAATGGTGGTACCGCATTTTTTGACCTGCCCATTGTGATCTACGGCGATCTAGATGGGAACGGTAACGTCGACACGGATGACGTAAAGGCGCTGCAAAGCCACTTGGCTCATGCAACGCTTTTGACGGGCGCACGGCTTCGTGCTGCGGATGTTGACCGCGATGGTGAAGTGAACGATACGGATCTTTTGTTCCTCATCCGCGCCATTCACGGCGACGAAACGATTGCTTGAGGGGGATTGAAGCATGAAGGTTTTCTTACATAAAAAACGGCTCGCGCTTTTGCTGTTTGCGGCGCTCCTTATTGTTCCGTCAAGCACGTTGGCGGAGGCATCTTTGAGCGCTGAGGCCAATACCAAAAACATGCAGGTGGGCGATACGGTAAATGTAACGATCACCGTGAACGGCAAAAATATGTCTGTTGCGGAAGGCGTTTTTACCTATAACCCATCCGTACTTGCTTTTGCGGAAAGCAGTGACGGCGTATCTGACGGCTTTTTCAACCTCGTATCTGCCCAAAAAGGCGGCTCAAATACGCTAACCGCGCGCATAAGTTTTACGGCCTTGGGTGCGGGCAACGCGAACCTTAAATTTACTTTAGAAAAGGTGCTCGGCTACGACGGCAAGGAGCAAGGCTCGGCAGAGGCGAGTGTCGCCGTTTCGGTTGATCAGCCGCAGGCAACGCCCACACCTACGCCGCTCAACTATGCCGCAGAGGGCGTTTTAGCGCAAAACGTGAAGGGTGCCGCGGAGACCATGTACATTTGGCGTTCGCTCGAAAACGTAACGCTGCCCTCGCGTTATCAGGAAACCACGCTCAACTACCATGGCGAAACGGTTGCCGCCGCTACCGTGCCGGATAGCGATGCGCCCACGCTCCTTTACCTTTCAAACGCTGCGGGAAGCTTGGGCGGTTATTACATTTATAACCAAACTGCCGATACACTGTACGCCTACCAAACCGTTTCCTCCGTGTCAAAAACATACATTCTCCTTGAACCGGATGGTACGGTTCCGCTGCCCGAAGGGTTTACGGGAACCACCATTACCATCGATGAAAAGGATTATGCCGCGTGGAAGGCGCAGGATGCGCAGGGCGACGTTTACCTTTTATATGCGCGCAATTCTAACGGCGAGGTAGGGTATTATACCTACAATCCTGCGGATGAATCCTTCCAGCGCTATGCCGTAATGCCCGCGCGACCTGCGCAGCCCACGCTGCCGCCCGAAGCCACCGCTGAGCCGGTACCGGCCACACCCGTGCCTGAGCCCGCAACGCCCGCGCCTGAGCAAACGGGGAAAATTACCGTAACCGGCACCGTGTTTTATGCAGTGTGCGGTGCGGCGGCGCTCCTGTTCCTGCTTGTGGTTGCCTTTGTTGTGCTGCGGCTCGTGGAGGATGCACGCCGCAAGCGTAGAGCCGCGCAGCGTAAAGCCGAGCGTGAGCGTGCCAAGGCGAGAGAGCTTGAACAATAAAGA
>JAEZGQ010000171.1 GCA_023416895.1 Bacillota bacterium
CTGGTTTTGTGCGCGCCATGTGGTGCGGCGAACGTGCCTGTGAAGATGAAATCAAGGCGAAGTCCGGCGCCACCACGCGCTGCATGCCGCTTGAGGAAGACGCGCATCTTAGCGACGTATGCGTCCACTGCGGCAAACCTGCCAAGCACCTGATGTACTTCGCGAAAGCGTATTAACGCTTCGCGTCAAAAAAGTGCCTGCGGCACGTTTAAACGATCAATAAACAGCCGATACTTTTATCCGCGCAGCAAAGCTGCGCGGACGTTTTTATATCGCAAAACATCTTATTACACACAGTCCCGTAGGGCGGCATGAGCGCATGCCGCCGGGTGTTTATCGATTACGGCGGGATGAAGGCATCCCGCCCTACAATGCCGCAACGTAGCCGTTGTAGAGGCCGATAGTTTATCGGCCAATTCTTGTAATCTGCCACTTTACATGCAAGGGAGGCGGATATGGAATCTGCCCCTACGACAAAACAGTACCACAATGCCCGAACCGCCGTCTCAACAAAAGAATTTCCCAAATTCCTTTTGGCTCTTGACATCTTCCTGATTGCGGGTATAATGCTAACTATTAAATACATATCGTATACATGTATACAAGTATGCAAAAAGAAAGGAGACGGAAATGAGCAAGATCGTATTTGACGACCACGCCAATTTGCTGCGGGAGGACTACTACAAGTATGAGGTGCAGGATGTTGCCGAGCCGAATCTGTTCTCCGAGCTTTTTGATTTTGAGCAGGTGCCAAAGGTCGCTTTCAATTACCGTACCGTCCCCATGCGCATGCCCGAGGAGATATGGATTACGGATACCACCTTCCGCGACGGGCAGCAGTCGCGCGCGCCGTTTTCGCCCGCGCAGATTTTACGCCTTTATGATTTGCTGCACGACCTCGGCGGCCCGCGCGGCGTCATACGCCAAAGCGAGTTTTTTGTGTATAGCAAGCAGGATAGGCAGGCCATTGAGCTTTGCATGCAGCGCGGCTACCGTTTCCCCGAAATTACAACGTGGATTCGCGCCACCCAAAAGGACTTCGACCTTGTAAAGGAAATCGGCGTGCAGGAAACGGGTATCCTCGTAAGCTGCTCGGATTACCACATTTTTAAAAAAATGAACATGACGCGCATGGAGGCCATGGAGCAGTACCTTAAGGTTGTGAAGATGGCGCTTGAACGCGGCATTCGCCCCCGCTGCCATTTTGAGGACATCACCCGTGCGGATTTTTACGGCTTCGTGGTGCCGTTTGCCTACGCGCTCAGCCGTTTGAGCGAGGAAAGCGGCATACCCATCAAAATCCGCTGCTGCGATACCATGGGTCTTGGGGTCTCCTACCCTGGCGCGTCGCTGCCGCGCAGTGTGCCGGGTATCATCTACGGTATGCGTCACTATGCAAGCATTCCGAGCGCGCTCATCGAATGGCACGGGCATAACGATTTTTACAAGGCCGTTTCCAATGCCGCGTCGGCGTGGCTTTACGGAGCTTCGGCGGTGAACTGCTCGCTTCTTGGCATCGGCGAGCGCACGGGCAACTGCCCGCTTGAGGGAATGGTCATAGAATACTGCGGCCTTCGCGGCCACAACGACGGTATGCGGCTTAATGTCATCACCGAGATTGCGGAATATTTTGAAAAGGAAATCGGCTACGAAATCCCGCCGCAGACACCCTTTGTGGGGCGCGACTTCTGCTCGACGCGCGCGGGCATCCATGCGGACGGGCTTTTGAAGTCTGAGCATATCTACAGCATCTTCAACACGCAAAGCATCCTAAACCGCCCCTCACAGGTGGTGGTGGACGCGTATAGCGGGCTTGCGGGCATCGCCTACTGGATGAACACCAACATTCCTTCGCTCATAGGCGCGGCGGAGCCGCTGTCCAAAAAGCACCCCGCCGTGGAGCGCGTCAAAGCGCGGCTCGATGAAATTTACGCGCAAAACCGCACCACTTCCATGAGCGATGCGGAACTTATACGCATTTGCCAAGAGTTAGCGCCTGAGCTTTATGAGGCGCCTTGACCCTTTCGCCCGTTTTTCGTCAATTGGTTTTCTGTATCGTTGCCCATACGATAACAAGGCGGTAGACTGGCTGCAAGCGGCCATTCTACCGCCTTTTCTGTGCGCGAGAGAATTTTGCTTTGGGACAAGCACATATGCATAGATTCTGCCTTGCTCGCTTCGTTTCCATGGTATAATAGAAAAACGAACGGCAAAACAGCCGCCTAAGAAGAGGTGCGTATGGATTATTCCAAAGAATCGCTTCGGCTCCACTACGAATGGAAGGGAAAAATTGAAGTTAACGCCACCGTTGCGGTGGACACGCGCGAGGCGCTCTCCTTGGCCTACACGCCGGGCGTGGCACAGCCCTGCTTGGAAATTCAAAAGGACGTTCAAAAAAGCTACGAGCTCACCCGCCGTCATAACCTTTGCCTTGTGGCAACCGACGGAAGCGCCGTATTGGGGTTAGGCGACATCGGCCCAGAGGCAGGCATGCCCGTCATGGAGGGCAAATGCGTGCTCTTTAAGGCGTTCGGCGGCGTGGACGCATTTCCGCTATGTGTGAAAACCAAGGATGTGGACGAGTTCGTCAACGCGATACACCTCATTTCCGGCAGCTTCGGCGGCATTAACCTCGAAGATATTTCGGCTCCACGCTGTTTTGAGATCGAGCAAAAGCTCAAGCAGAAATGTGACATTCCCGTGTTCCACGACGATCAGCATGGCACTGCCATTGTGGTGCTCGCCGGGCTTATCAACGCCTTGAAGGTTGTGGGGAAGAAAAAGGAAACCATAAAAATTGCCATGAGCGGCGCGGGCGCGGCGGGGCTTTCCATCGCGCGGTTGCTGTTGAAGGCGGGGTTTGCGGATATTACTCTTTGCGACCTCGCAGGTATCGTGTACGATGGGCGGGAAGAACTGATGGACCCGTTCAAGGCCGAGTTAGCCAAAAAGACGAACCGTCAAGGGCTTCGCGGGGGCCTTGCAGAGGCCATGAGGGGGGCGGATGTGTTCATCGGCGTAAGCGCGCCGCGCATAGCGACCGAAGAAATGGTACGCACCATGGCGAAGGATGCGATCGTGTTCGCCTGCGCCAACCCCACGCCTGAAATTTTCCCGGATGATGCGCTTAGGGGAGGCGCAAAAATCGTCGCCACCGGCAGGAGCGATTACCCCAACCAAATCAACAACGTGCTCGTTTTTCCGGGCGTGTTTCGCGGGGCATTCGACGTGCGCGCAAGCGACGTGAACGACGAAATGAAGCTTTCCGCCGCTTATGCGCTTGCGGCGCTTATAAGTGAAAGCGAGCTTTCACATGAATACATCATTCCGCGGCCGTTTGACGAGCGAGTGGCAAAAACCGTGGCGAGCGCAGTTGCACACGCGGCGCGCGAAACGGGCGTAGCAAGGATTTGAGCGTTTCAAAGCCGACATCATAAAAAGGAAGTTATATTAACAAAACCGCAGCACATTCCACAATTGTGGAATGTGCTGCGGTTTTTACTGTGCCTGAGTTTTACTTACATTTAACATTGTTCGCCTTTTTCCCTTAACACACGCGGATTATTCTAAAAGCGTAGAAATTGAGAGAAAAGAAAAGAGGAAAACCAATGAAGAAGTTTGTGCCCCTTGCAATTGCAGCGCTTATGACGTTTTCGCTCGTCGGCTGCGCCGAGCAAAGCGGAAGCTCTATCGACGAAAAGTCACCCGCTTCCACCGATGCTGCTCCGAATGGTAACTTTATCGCATCCAAGAGCATCAACGTCGTTTCCCGTGAAGAAGGCTCCGGAACCCGCGGCGCGTTCATCGAACTGTTCGGCGTAGAACAGAAAGATGCCAGCGGCGAGAAGGTCGACTATACCACCGAAGAAGCCGCCATCACCAACAGCACCTCCGTTATGCTTACCTCCGTCGCGGGCGATGAACACGCCATCGGCTACGTTTCCCTCGGTTCCCTCAACGACAGCGTGAAGGCGCTTAAAATTGACGGCGCCGCCGCTACCGCAGAAAACATCCTTTCGGGAGCCTACAAGATCGCCCGCCCGTTTAACATCGCCACCAAGGGCGAACTGAGCGAGGCCGCACAGGATTTCATCAACTTTGTACTCAGTGCCGAGGGTCAGGCGGTTGTTGCCGAGCACGGCTACATCGCCCTTGAAAACGCACCCGCCTTTGCGGGCGGCACCGCGAGCGGCAAGGTCGTGATTGCTGGTTCTTCCTCCGTAAGCCCTGTGATGGAAAAACTGAAGGAAGCCTATGCCGCCAAGAACGCCAACGTGAGCATTGAAATGCAAACCAGCGACTCCACCACCGGCATGACATCCACCATCGACGGTATCTGCGACATCGGCATGGCTTCCCGCGCCCTCAAGGACAACGAGCTTGAAGCCGGACTCACCGCCACCGAGATCTGCCGCGACGGCATCGCTGTGATCGTAAACCTCAACAATCCTCTTACAGGCCTCACCGCTGAGCAGGTCAAGCAAATTTACGTCGGCGAAACCCTTTCCTGGGACGAACTGGTAGGTTAATGGAGAAAATACAAGCGAAAATCACAACAGCGGTGCGGGCTTGGGGGCTTTTCTCCCGGGCCTTGCACCGTACGGAGAGCGTATGAAGCAGGCAAAAGAACAAATTATGAAAATCGTGTTCGCGGCGGCGGCAAGCGTGAGCATCCTTGCGTTGGCGCTCATTTGCGCGTTCCTGTTTGCAAACGGCATTCCCGCCATACGCGAAATCGGCCTATTCGACTTCCTTGGTGGAGAAAAATGGAAGCCCTCCAACGATTTTTACGGCATTTTTCCCATGATCCTCGGCAGCATTTACGTTACGGCAGGAGCGCTCGTCATAGGCGTGCCGATCGGGCTTTTTTGCGCGGTGTTCCTCGCAAGGTTCTGCCCACAAAAACTCTACAAGGTTTTAAAACCCGCTGTGGAGCTTCTTGCGGGCATCCCGTCGGTGGTGTACGGCTTTTTCGGCCTTGTGGTGCTTGTGCCGTTTGTGCGCAACGAAATCGGCGGCAACGGCTCGAGTATGCTAACCGCATCCATTCTCTTAGGCATTATGATTTTACCTACCATCATCACCGTGAGCGAAGCCGCCATTCGCGCCGTGCCCGAAAGCTATTATGAGGGCGGGCTTGCGCTTGGCGCAACGCACGAAAGAAGCGTGTTTTTTACCACGCTTCCGGCCGCAAAGTCCGGCATCCTCGCGGGCGTTATCCTCGGTGTCGGACGGGCAATTGGCGAAACCATGGCTGTAGTGATGGTAGCGGGCAACCAGGCGCGCATGCCGGCGGGGCTTTTGAAGGGCATTCGCACCATGACGGCAAACATCGTCATTGAAATGGGCTACGCGACCGACCTGCACCGCGAGGCGCTCATCGCCACGGCGGTGGTGCTGTTTGTGTTCATTCTTCTCATTAACCTGCTGTTTTCCGTCCTCAAGCGGAAAGCGCTGTAAGGAGGCGGCCTATGGTAGAAAAAACGCCGAAAAATAGTACTCATAAAAAGCGTGATATGCTTTCCGGTTTGCTTCGCTTTGCGGTGGTGTTTGCGGCGGCGGTCACGGGTGCAGCGGTTTTGTTCCTGCTCGGGTATGTGTTCATAAAGGGCGTTCCAAACCTCAACCCGGAGCTGTTTTCATTGAACTATACCTCGGAAAACGCGTCGCTCATGCCCGCGCTCATCAATACGCTTTCGATGACGGTCATTTCGCTTGTCATCGCCGCGCCCATCGGCATTTTTTCAGCGATCTACCTTGTGGAGTACGCAAAGCGAGGCAACAAGCTCGTTCGCGCGGTGGCGGTTACGGCGGAAACGCTTTCGGGCATCCCGTCCATCGTCTACGGGCTTTTCGGACTTTTGTTTTTCGTAACGGCGCTCAAGTGGAGCTATTCCATGCTTGCGGGCGCGTTTACGCTCGCCATCATGAATTTGCCGCTCATCATGCGAACCACGGAGGAGGCGCTTAAGGCTGTGCCCGATGCTTACCGCGAGGGCAGCTACGGCCTTGGCGCGGGCAAGCTTCGCACGGTGTTTAAGGTGGTGCTTCCCGTGGCGGTGCCGGGTATACTCGCGGGCATCATCCTCGCGGTGGGGCGTGTGGCGGGCGAAACCGCGGCGCTTATCTATACCGCAGGTACCGTGCCGCAGATTGCCCAGTCTCTGTTCCAATCCGGCAGAACGCTTTCTGTGCACATGTACGCGCTTTCAAGCGAAGGGCTTTACGTCGATCAGGCGTATGCCACGGCTGTGGTGCTCGTTGTGCTGGTGGCGCTCATCAACCGCCTTTCCTCGTACGCTGCAAAAAAAATCACAAAGGGATAACGCTATGGATAAAATAGAAGTACGCGAAATGAATTTATATTACGGGAGCTTTCAGGCGCTCAAAAAGGTAAGCCTCGCGGTGCCGCAAAACCACATTACCGCGCTCATCGGCCCTTCGGGGTGCGGCAAATCTACGCTTTTAAAAACGCTCAACCGTATGAACGACCTTGTGGAGGGCTGCCGCATTGAAGGGGAAGTGCTGCTCGACGGGCAAAGCATTTTTAACGGCATGGACGTGAACCTCTTAAGAAAGCGCGTCGGTATGGTGTTCCAAAAGCCCAACCCCTTTCCCATGAGCGTTTACGACAACGTGGCGTTTGGGCCGCGCACGCATGGCGTAAAATCGAAGGCAAAGCTCGACGACATCGTGGAGCGATCGCTTGTCAACGCCGCTATCTGGACGGAAATGAAAGACAGGCTCAAAAAGAGCGCGCTCGAACTTTCGGGCGGGCAGCAGCAAAGGCTTTGCATCGCACGCGCGCTCGCGGTGGAGCCGGAGGTATTGCTGATGGATGAGCCCACTTCGGCGCTCGACCCCATATCCACCTCCAAAATAGAGGAACTTGCGCTGGAATTGAAGAAAAAATATACCATCGCAATCGTGACCCATAACATGCAGCAGGCGGCGCGCATTTCGGATTATACGGCGTTTTTTCTCCTTGGGGAGGTTGTGGAGCACGCAAGTACGGAAACGCTTTTCTCCATGCCCAAGGACAAGCGAACCGAGGATTATATCACAGGGAGGTTTGGATGATGAGAAGCCGGTTTGACGATCAGCTTGATGCGCTTCATACGGAGCTTATCGAAATGGGCGCGCTGTGCGAAAACGCCATTTCAAACGCGGCGGAGGCGCTTTTAAAAGGCGACCTTTCGCTCGCCAAGCGCGCCGAGGAATTTGATCAGGAAATCGACCAGAAGGAGCGAAAGATCGAAAGCCTTGCGCTCAAGCTTTTGCTGTTCCAACAGCCTGTCGCAAAGGATCTTCGGCAGGTTTCAGCCGCTCTTAAAATGATCACCGACATGGAGCGCATCGGCGACCAGGCCGCTGACATTTCCGAAATCATCACCATGGCGAACATTGTGCCGGAGGATACGCTCCATGTGGGCGAAATGGCGCGTGCCACCATCAAAATGGTAACGGAAAGCATCGACGCGTTCGTGCAGTCCGACCTCGCGCTTGCCCGCGCCGTGATGGAATACGACGACGTGGTGGACGATCTTTTCGACCGCGTGAAGGGAGAACTCATTGAGCTCATCGGCAAAAGCCCCGAGCGTGGCGAGTACGCTGTGGACCTTTTGATGATCGCGAAGTATTTTGAACGCATCGGTGACCATGCCGTGAACATCGCCGAGTGGGTGGAGTTTTCCATCACCGGCTGGCACAAGGGGGAAAGCGCGCTATGATCTACTGCGTGGAAGATGACCATAGCATCCGCGAGCTTGTTGTATACACGCTTCGAAGCACAGGCCTTGAGGCGGCGGGTTTTGTAGACGGCGCCTCGTTTTTCGAGGCGCTTGAGGCGCAAAAACCGAACCTTGTGCTTCTTGACGTAATGCTCCCGGGCGAGGATGGCTTTGAACTGTTAAAAAAGCTTCGCGCGCGGGAAAGCACACGCGAAATTCCCGTAGTCATGCTCACCGCCCGCAGTGCCGAGTACGACAAAGTAAAATTTTTGGACGCGGGCGCGGACGATTATATTACAAAGCCCTTTGGCATGATGGAGCTTCTCTCCCGCGTGCGCGCGGTGCTTCGCCGTGTGGGCGGCGCGCGCCAAAGTGAACAGGGGATATCCTTAAGTGGCATCGACCTTGATACCAAGCGCCACATCGTACGCGCGGGTGGCGCAGAGGTGGAGCTAACGCTCAAGGAGTTTGAGCTTTTAAGGTGTTTGATGGAGAACCCAAACATCGTTTTTACGCGCGACCAGCTCCTTGGTTCTGTATGGGGGTACGATTTCAACGGTGAAACCCGCACGGTAGACGTGCATGTGCGAACCCTTCGCCAAAAGCTTGGGGAATACGGCGAGGCCGTAGAAACGGTGCGCGGCGTAGGGTACCGCTTTCAAGGGGGCGCGAAATGAAACACAAGGTGTTTCGGAGCATGAGCCT
This sequence comes from Bacillota bacterium, assembly GCA_023416895.1. Lineage (GTDB taxonomy): Bacteria > Bacillota > Clostridia > Christensenellales > CAG-138 > UBA7707. The sequence goes on from JAEZGQ010000171.1 coordinate 8,436, forward strand.
TCTTGCGTGTGCGGCGGTGCTCGTATCCATGGTGATGGCCGCGTTTGTCATGTACGGCGGCGTATATTCCGCCATGCGAGAAAAGGTGAAAAACGAGGCGGCCTATGTGGCAGCCGCGGTGAACCTAGGCGGGCAAGCCTACTTTTCTTCCGTGCGCGGCGTGAGCGATCAAAGCCGCATCACCCTTGTGGCGGCGGACGGCACGGTGCTTTATGATAGCTTCAAGCCCGCAGCGGAGCTTGAAAACCACCTGAGCCGCCCTGAAATTTCGGGCGCGCTTCAAAACGGGCGGGCGGAATCGGAACGCCTTTCTTCAACGCTTGGGGAAATTACCTTTTATTATGCCGTGCGCCTAAACGATGGCTCGGTGCTTCGCGTGGCAAACGCCGTCGATAGCGTTTATCGGGCCGTTTTCAAGTCGCTCCCGTATATGGCGCTCACCGTAATGGGTGCTGCGCTTCTTTCCATGCTTGCGGCGAGGCTTTTTACAAAGCGCATCGTGCGCCCCATCAACGCCATCGACCTGGAAAAGCCGCTGCAAAATGACGTGTACGACGAGCTTTCGCCGCTGCTTTCGCGCATTGATCGGCAGAACAAGCAAATCGAAACCCAACTCTCGGTTCTTCGCGATAAGCAACTCGAGCTTGCCTCCATCACACAAAAAATGGCCGAGGGCTTGTTGCTTCTTGACAAAAGGGGAAACGTGCTTTCCTTCAACGAAAGCGCGCTTCGGCTTTTGAACGTGAAGGAGGGAGATTACCTCAACCGCCATGTGCTGTCCATGAACCGCTCCATGGCGCTTCGTACGGCGCTTGAACTTGCGCAGCGCGGCGTATCAAACGAGCAATCGCTCGAAACGGATGGGCACATTTTGAGCCTTATGGCAAGCCCTGTGCAGGGCGAAACGGGAAGCGCGGGCACGGTTGTTTTTGTGGTGGACATTACGGAAAAGCACGAGGCCGAAAAGCGCAGGCGCGAGTTTACTGCCAACGTTTCCCATGAACTCAAAACCCCGCTTACCTCCATTTCGGGGTACGCGGAAATCATCATGAACGGAATCGCCAAAGAGGAGGATGTGTCGCGTTTCGCGAAAAACATCTACCTCGAGGCGCAGCGCATGATTGCGCTCGTGGAAGATATTATGGAGCTTTCGCTGCTGGACGAGGGCGCGCAGGAACAGGCAAAGGAGCGTGTGCCGCTTTTGAGCCTTGCCCGTGAAGCAGCGGAGTCTCTTCAGGAAAGTGCCGCCAAAAAGAACGTGCGCATTTCTTTTGAGGGAGAGGCGCTTGAAGTGATGGGCATCCGTCAAATTCTTTTTGAGCTTGTTTATAACCTCATCGATAACGCCGTGAAGTACAACAACGATGGCGGCAGCGTAAAGGTGATGGTGTTTGGCGCGAAAGGCGGAGTTGCCCTGACGGTTTCGGATACGGGCATCGGCATTCCGCGTGAGGAGCACGAGCGTGTGTTCGAACGCTTTTACCGCGTTGACAAAAGCCACGCCAAAGAAACCGGCGGAACGGGGCTTGGGCTTTCCATCGTAAAGCACGCCGCATTGCGGCATAAGGCAAAAGTAAGCCTTGAAAGCGAACCGGGGAAGGGCACGGTGGTAACGGTTGTTTTTCCTCTATAACGGGTGGTTCTTATGCAAAAGGCAGGAATCAAGACCTTTCGCGAAGAATACTCCCCCGAAAAAGTAAGGCGAGGTGGCGTATGGCCGAAAGAAAGCGCATTCGCGACTGGATGGACATCCCTTCACGGTTTTTCCCCGGTGAAAAAAACAGCATTGCGGACGTAACAGGCGTTACGGTGGGACATTGTACGCTCACGGAGGGGAAGGCCTGCACGGGCGTTACCGTAATAAGCCCGCACGCGGGCGATCCGTACCGTTTCCCCACGCCTTGCGCGGTATATGTGGGCAACGGCTTTGGAAAGCTTGCGGGAAGCGTGCAGGTGGAGGAACTTGGGGTTTTGGAGTCGCTCATCGGGCTTACCAATACATTTTCCGTGGCGCAGGTTTTGCAAGGGATATTGGAACATCAGGTAAAAACCCTTACCGATCAGGATTGGTCGATGAACGTTTTGGTGGGTGAAACCAACGACGGCGGCCTCAACGACATCCGCGCGTTTTTTATAAAGCCCGAACACGCTTTAAGGGCCATTTCCGCTTTGAGCGAAACGGTGGAGGAGGGCTGCGTGGGCGCGGGAACGGGTACGCGCTGCTTTGGCTTTAAAGGCGGCATCGGCACGGCATCACGCGTGGTTTTGGGCAAAACAGTGGGCGAGCGGGAGGGTTATACCGTCGGCGCCTTGGTGCAATCAAACTTCGGCGGCAACCTGAATATTTACGGGCATGCGCTACCGCTCAAACCGGTTGCGGAGCGTCCCATGCCGGGCAGCTGCATGGTGATCGTGGCGACGGACGCGCCCTTGGATGCGCGGCAGCTCAAGCGCATCGCAAAGCGCGGCATCGTGGGGCTTAATGATACGGGCTCGTACCTCTCCCATTCGAGCGGGGATTTTTGCGTGGCGTTTTCCAACTGTGAAAAAAACCTTTTTGACAGGCATGATCGCCATAAACGCGCTTTCTTGTGCCTAAGCGACGAGCAGCTTGACCCGCTGTTTGAGGCTACCGCCGAAGCGGTACGCGAGGCGGTTTACAACTCCCTTACCATGGCTACTACCACAGAAAAAAACGGTGTTACGGCAAAGGCATTCGACATCGTGGAATACGCGGGCATCCTTCCTTTAAAACACTGAACCGTGCAAAAGTCAGGCTATCGAGCCTTCCAAAGTATCTTATAACCTTCGAACTGTGAAAAATGTTCATGTAAAATCTTCGTTGCGTACCCCGCCCGATTTTATCGGGCGGGGTACTTTGACCGTTTTTATAGACTTTCATGCAAAAACGGCATTTGTGGGGCGAACCGACGACAACGGAACCGCATTTCGAAGGATATGACGAAATATGGAGGAATTTTGCCGCAAGATTCTTATTAAAGCCGCCAGGAGTAAAGTAAAATGCATTTCGATGAATGATTATGCGGGCTTATTTTTTCAAAGTAAAAAAATAAAAACTTTCACCCGAGTGAAATTCACGCCGCGCTCAATATAAAATTATCGTTATCATACTCAATCTCTAAAAATTATAGCGAATTTTGGGGATTTTTGAGAACCGATTATTTTGAGTTTTGAAGTCTTTCCCTAAAAACGAACGAGAAACATAGTATTTGACTTTGTAAAAAAACAGATATATAATACATACATAAGTAGGAAAAGTTTGTATTTTTACCCATTTGTTGAGCAATTCTGTAAAGAATGTGAAACTTGGGTCTTTTTAGCATCACCAATTTGGTATGTCGGGCTTCTTGAAAAGCCCGGGATTTGGGGTATATGTCTGCAGGCAAGAAGAAACTCGGGGAGCTGCTGGTAGATGCCGGCATCATTGATGCGGAACAACTGAAAACTGCGCTTGAAAAGCAGAGGCAGGAAGGCAAACGCCTTGGCGATGTGCTTGTGGGCATGGGCGCGCTTTCCGAGAATATCCTCACCAGCATGATCGCAGAACAGCTCCATGTAGAGAAGATCGACCTGATCAACACCTACATCGATGCGGATGTGGCGCGGTTGATCCCCGTAGAGGTAGCCAAGCGCTACATCCTCATCCCCGTTTACGAGCGCGGCGGCAAGCTCCATGTAGCCATGGCGGACCCGCGCAACATGTACGCACTCGACGATTTGCGCTTGATTACGCAAAAATCCATTTACCCCGTGCTTGCCTCGCGCAGCGAAATCGAAAAGGCGATCGAGGTATATTACCAGCAACAAACCTCCGAGCGCGCCATTGAAGACTTAAAGCGAGACTGGATGACCCCTTCCAGCGAAGGCACAGCGGAGGACGATTCCGAAATCCAAAGCGCGCCCGCCGTGCGCCTTGCAAACTCCATCATCAACCAAGCAGTAGCGCTTCGCGCAAGCGACATCCACGTGGAGCCGTTTGAGGATACGGTGGTTGTGCGCCTTCGTATCGACGGTGCGCTCGTGCAAACGATGAACATCCCGTATAACCTTTATTCCGCGGTTTCCACGCGCTTCAAGGTTATTTCTGGCATGAACATCGCCGAAAAGCGCATACCGCAGGACGGCCGCATCGAAATGACCATCGGTGGTAAAAATTACGATTTTCGCGTATCCACCATCCCAACGGTGTTCGGCGAAAAAATCGTTATCCGAATTCTCGACCGTTCCTCGTTTTTGTTCACGCGTGAAATGCTCGGCTTTTCCAAAAAGAACAGCGAGCTTCTTGATAACATCCTCAAGCGCACCAACGGCATTGTGCTTTTGACCGGGCCTACGGGCAGCGGCAAATCCACAACGCTGTATGCGCTTTTACGGGAAATGAACTCGCCCACGCTCAACATCGTCACCATTGAGGACCCTGTTGAGTACATGCTTGCGGGCATCAACCAAATGCAGGTGAACGTGAAGGCGGGGCTTACGTTTGCAACGAGCCTTAGAAGCATTCTCCGACAGGATCCGGATATCGTCATGCTCGGCGAGATCCGCGACGAGGAAACCGCCGAAATCGCGGTGCGCGCATCCATCACGGGTCATTTGGTGCTCTCAACGCTCCACACAAACGACGCGCCAAACGCCGTATCCCGTTTGAGCGACATGGGCATTGAGCCGTTTTTGATCGCAGAATCGCTATCGGGTGTGATCGCACAGCGCCTTGTAAGGCGGCTTTGCCCCAACTGCCGCGCCGAGTCGCCCACGACCGACAGCGAAATGCAAATGCTCAGCATCCATACACCCGCCATGATAAAGCGCCCCGGCGGCTGCCCGCAGTGCAACGGCACCGGGTACAAGGGCCGTATTGCGCTACATGAAGTTATGTATGTTAACCGCGCCGTGCGCGATGCCATTACCGCCAAAGCCGGAACAGAGCGCATCCGCGACGTTGCGCGCGAAAACGGCATGGTTGACCTTTACGAAAGCTGCCGCCAGCTCGTGCTGGAGGGAACCACATCCATACAGGAAATGATGAGGACGGTATATGCCAGAGACTGAAGGCCTGCGGCTAGAGGCGCTTCTCGAGTACGTAAGCCGCATGAACGCGACCGATTTGCATTTGAGCGTAGGCTCGGTTCCCCTGATCCG
>JAEZGQ010000199.1 GCA_023416895.1 Bacillota bacterium
CAGCGTTCGCGCCTGTGAGCGGCAAAAGGGTTATGCCACGGAAATGCTTCATCAGGCGCTGCTCTACGCAAAAACGCTCGGGCTTAGAAAAGTGCTTGTTACCTGCAACAACGACAACGAAGCTTCACGGCGAACCATTCTCTCAAACGGCGGCGTGCTTGAAAACGAAGTCGTTGAGGAGTGCGGGCAGATTGTACAGCGATATTGGATCACCCTTTTATAGGGGTCGGATTGGAGAGCTATGCTTCAAACCTCGGATCTATCGGCTTATTTTGCTTCGGCTCTCAGCAACGTCATAAGAGAAGCCTCCAAAGCGGTTTTTAAAAGCCCAAAGGAGGCCGCTTTTCTTTTGCGTGCCGCCAAAAACAATACGAAAAGCGAAAAGCTTCGCGACCGTTACGCGCTTGGCGGCGACCATATCCCTGCGTTTCTCATTGCCAGTATTACCGACGCATGCAACCTTTTTTGCACGGGCTGTTACGCCCGCGCCAATGGGCTTTGCGGCGAGCAGCGCGAAACGCGCAAAGAGCCGCTTTTAAGCGCTGAGGAGTGGGGCAGCGTGTTTTCGCAGGCGCGGGCGCTGGGCGTCTCCTTCGTTTTGCTTGCGGGCGGCGAGCCGCTTTTGCGAAAAGATGTTTTAGAACGGGCGGCCAACGAAACGGAAATGCTGTTTCCCGTTTTTACAAACGGCACGCTCTTGAGCGGAAAAACGTTTGAACTTCTTGAGGAAAACCGCCATCTCATCCCCGTGGTGAGCGTAGAGGGTGGGGAAGTCGCGACCGATGCGCGGCGCGGCAAGGGAGCATACGGCCTTGTTCGCGAGGCGATGGAGCGCATGCGCGAAAGCGGCATGCTCTTTGGTGCGTCCGTTACCGTGACGGCCGAAAATTTAAGTGAAGTTACCTCTGAGGCCTTTCTGAATGAGCTTTATACCTTGGGCTGCCGGCTCGTATTTTACATTGAATATGTGCCGGTGGATGCGGCGACCAAGCACCTCGCACCCGGTGAGGAGGAGCGCTGCGCGCTCCAAACGGCGATGGACGAGCGGCGGAAAACCCACCCCTCCATATCTTTCTCGCGTTTCCCGGAGATGAGCAATTCATGGGCGGCTGCCTCGCTGCGGGGCGCGGCTTTTTCCACATCAGCCCGTCGGGTGCAGCGGAACCCTGTCCGTTTTCTCCGTATTCGGATTGTAGCGTGCGCGAAAAGACGCTGCTCGAAGTACTTCGTTCTCCCTTTTTCAAGAGGCTTCGCGAGAAAGGGCTTGTTGGCGGCGAACACGACGGCGGCTGCGCACTTTTTGAGCACGAGGCCGATGTAAAGGCGCTTCTCACAAGCGCCGAGGTGGAAGGATAGTGTATCGTTTTGCCCAAGCGCGCCGTTTATAAAAATTGAATCCCAGATATCGGTTATAATCGACGCGCCGCGGTACTTTGTGCCGCGGCGCGTGCTTATCCAAAAACGGGTCGTAGCAAGGTGGGCGCGTTAATGGCCGTTGCGTTTTGCTTGAAGCCTTGAAGTGGCACCGGGCAGTGCTTTGCGTTTGGCCAGCGTTTTCGGTGGGAGACGGCGTGCATGGAAGTACCGCATAAGGCCGAGACCTATGAAGATGTTTTGTGAAAATTATGGCAATCGTGTTGTCATATCGCCCGATTTGTGATAAGGTTTAATAAGAAAACAAGCTTATTTTTAAGAGTTATCTTGAGTGACATGAGTGTCATATCTTTTTATTCTGGGAGGAAGCGTTTCATGAACAAGGGAAAAACCATCTCCATGCTGCACGTTGGTGACAAGGCGGAGAGCGTCAACCATGTAACGGAGGAAATCGGCGTGAAGTTTGCCGATGTTTCCAATGATCATAACCCTGTACACCTAGATGAGGCGTATGCTATGGCCACCCCGTTCAAAGGCCGGATCGCACACGGCATGCTTCTCGCGGCTTATATTTCCTCTGTGCTCGGCAACGATCTCCCGGGGCCCGGCAGCATTTATGTAAACCAGACGCTTTCCTTCAAAGCGCCCGTTCGCTATGGCGATACCATCACAACCGTTGCTGAAATTTTTGAAATCATCCCCGAAAGGAATCGAGTCAAGCTCAAAACCACCTGCACCAACCAAAACGGACAGGTCGTGCTGGAGGGCGAGGCGCTCATCCTCCCGCCGAAAGAGTAAATACATCCCAACTGAACTGAAAAGAGCCGCTTCGGACTGCTTCCGAAACGGCTCTTTTTTGAGCGGTGAATTTGTGATGCGGTTTTTCAATTGCATTTTTCGCGCAGTGCAAGGATTGCATTGTACGCCTCCTCTGGGAGTCGCGTGTACATGCTATCGCCGAGCTGGATGCACGAGTAGCCATCTTTCACGAATATATGGCATTGCGTGAGCTTGGAGCCTTCTGTGCCGTCGAGACCTTCAAAAATAACGTCCCCTACATAAATATCGATGCGGTCGGGGTAATTTGCCATGTCCTCCCCAGGCCATGCCGAGGAAAGCACAAGGTGCATGAAAATGGCGTTCTTAACCACCTCGATCGCTGCGTCGTTACCTTCAAGAGGTATGAGCTCAACAACGGAACCGTCTTCTATGAAGTTAATTGAGGGTGATATTTCGGCAGGGGGAACGATTGCTGTTAATTGCGGCGAAGGAGAAGGGGACGAGGCGGGGAGCCCGAAATCGTATAGTAAATCCGCTTCGAGCGTTGCGGCGTCTAATGGCGAAAACGAGCACCAGAACAGACAGATGTAATCGTACCCGTAGTCGGTAATATCCTGAGGACTTCCCCATAGCTCATCGTCGGAAATGGCGAATACGCCGCTTTCCTTATCGGCAGCGTACATCCAAAGAAGCACAGGTTTTTGCGGTTCAATAATGTAGCTGTTTGATATTCTGCCTTCCATCAGCGTTTTTGTATCCGAGAAGTAGCCGGAGCCTTCAAGTGCCGGTACATCAATGCTGAAATAGCTTTCAAAATCAGCCTTTAAAACCTTCGGCGCAAACTTTACGCTCAAGGAAGAAGGTGGGGAGTTGTCACCCAACCCATAATGAATGAGTGAAATCGTTCCCTCCGTCTCTAAAACGGGCATAACTTTGTAATCGACCATAGCTCCTTGTATGTCGAGGGAAAGTGACGGGTCGTTGCGGTAGAACTCCGTGAAGAACACCACGCTCTTGATGGACCCGTCCACGTGGTAGTCATAGCCATAGCCGCGGTTGAGCTTGCTTGATACAAGTGACTCGACGGGAGTCTCACCCTTTTTCAGAAAGTTGCTTGCGGACGGCAGGGGATTGAATACGAGCATTGCCCCCGCCGCAACGGCGAGCAAAATTGCGCCCACAATTACCCAAAGCGCGGGCTTCTTGTAGGAAAGCGCGTTTTTGATGCGTGCCTTTACGCCGCTCTCCCCAAAAAAGACGGGGGGAAAACCGGCTTTGCCCTGCGCGGAAACGGATAACAGCGTTTCACAGTAGGGCTGTTTAATGTCATCCTTTGCGCGCTTAAGAACGCTTTCGTCACAGGAAAGCTCCATGTCTTTTTCAAACAGGCGAAACGCAAGCCAAACGAGTGGGTTGAACCAGTGAACAGCCGCCGCGGCATAGAAAAGAAGCTTCCAGATGTGGTCGAACCGCCGTATGTGCGTGTTTTCATGCAGAAGAATATAAGCGCGGCTTTTTTGATCGAGCCCTGCGGGAAGATATGCGCGCGGGCGGAAAACGCCCCACACGAATGCGGTGTTGAGCTGTTCGCTCTCATAAACACCGTCCTCAACGCGAATGGCAAAATTAAGCTTGCGGCGCAATTTATACGCCCCAATCCCGCCCGTTATGAGCACGGTTGCCACGCCTGCGGCCCAAACGATGCCGCCGATAAAAAACAGGAGCTGTGCCGGGTTGGCGGAGGCGGTGGGCAAGGGGGTGAGGCTTTGCGCCAGTGCTGGGTTGACCACACTGTTGAGCACGGCTACACCGGTATAAATTTCGGGCGTTTGCGCAGTTAAAAAACCCTGTGGAATGGGTTCGGTGCTCGGGAGAAGCGCAAGCACGCTCTCCAAAGAAAACGGGCAGAGAAGCCGGAACAGCGCAATGCCCCAAAGTGCATAACAAACCCATGTGGGCGCTTTAAGCCACTTGAAAACGAGCCTGAGTGCAAGGATGAAAAGCATTGCCGCTGCGGCGGTATACGTCATGTTAAGAAGCGTACGAAAAACATCTTCCATCAGCCCTTCGCCTCCTCGATCATGCGTTTGAGTTCGTTTACTTCCGCATCGCTGAGTTTTTTGCCCTTGAGATAGGAAGCAAGAAACGCAGGGATCGACCCTGAAAAGCCGTTTTCTATCAACTCCTCGCTTTCCTGCTGCAAAAAGGCCTCGCGGGAAATAAGCGGAGCGACCGTGGCGCTTTCGTTTTGTACAAAGCCGCGCTCAACAAGCCTTCTAAGCATCGTGTAGGTGGTGGACTTTTTCCACCCGAGCTTTTCCAGCGCAAGCGCGCACAAACGGGTGGAGTTAATGGGTGCTTCCTCCCAAATAAGCTCCATAAAACGGCGTTCCGCTTCAAACAATTTTTGACTCATATACGCCTCCGACAGAAAAAGGTTTATTGTGTTCGACCCTAAAAGAAGTCTAACACAATAAACCTTTATGCGCAAGTAAACGAAATATGAACTATGCCTTAGTTGTGCGGTCGAAGTCCAAATAGCGCGTGCCCTGGAAGGTAAGGCGGCCCTTGTCACCCTCGGCAATCAGCCCAAATTGCTCCCCGGTCATTTTTAGCTCCATGCGGTCGCCGCTTTCCACTTCAAAGGTCACATAGTAGATGGTGGAGGTGGTGGTGTGCGACATAGCGGCGTTGTTTGCGTTGTGGTGATGATGGTGGCTTGTGTTCGAGCGCTTTGTGACGACGGTCGCGTATACGCTGAGCACAGGCGATTGGTTGTTGCGGTGCCACTGGGAAACGCCCTTTACTGCCTGTACAATGATTAAACCGAGCACAACAACAAAACCCACCGTAACGAGAACGGGAACAGCGCCAAACATGAATCCTCCGCCAAAAGACATGATAATACCTCTTTTCTTACAGTTGCGTTCACAGTTTAGCATGTTTTTGCGGAGGAAAAAAGATGATAACTTTTAAGCTTCATAAAATCTTAATCATTTTACCGCTTTTCCCATAAGGAGCATTTCCGCTACAATAAGTACGGGGGTGAAAAAATGTATCATGTGCTTATCTGCGACGACGATCACGACATTGTGCGCGCGCTGGATGTTTATTTGCGCGCCGAAGGTTATATAACACACCTTGCATACAACGGGCGCGAAGCGCTGGAAACGGTGAAAAACAACACCGTGCACCTTGCGCTCATGGATATTATGATGCCCGCGCTCGACGGCATCGCCGCCACCATCAAGCTTCGAGAGGAAAGTAACATCCCAATCATCCTCATCACCGCCAAAAGCGAAGACGGCGACAAGGTTTTAGGGCTTACCATCGGCGCGGACGATTATGTAACAAAGCCCTTCAGTCCCATTGAGGTGCTGGCACGCGTAAAGTCGCAGTTAAGGCGCTATACTGCGCTCGGCGGTATGACGCCGCAGGGGAACAACCTTATGATAGGCGGGCTTTCGCTTGACGACGCAGCCAAGGCCGTTACGCTCGACGGGGAAGCGATGCAGCTTACACCCACGGAGTTTCTATTTTAAAACTTTTGATGGAAAAGCCCGGGCGTGTGTTTTCCTCTCAGGAAATCTACGCGGCCGTTTGGAAGGGGAGCGCGGTAGGCGCAGAAAACACCGTGGCCGTACACATACGGCACATCCGCGAAAAAATCGAGATCGTCCCTTCCGAACCGCGGTACATCAAGGTGGTGTGGGGGCATGGCTACAAAATGGAGGGGAAATGAAATGAAAACCAAATTGACGCATCGTTTTTTGGCAAAGGCTTTTGCAGCGGGTCTTTTTGCCGTTTCAATGCTTGTTGCCGCCGCTGCAGTGCTGGAGCTTATGCTATGCAGCGCCTACAACCGGTATGGCAATGCCTCGTTTGAGCCGTGGCTTGCGCAAGCCGCTTTGCGCTTTCTAGGAGCAGAGGGGTATTTGTACCTTTACTTGGGTCTGTCGCTTGCAGCTGCCGCAGCGCTTTTCGTGTTTCTGATGTGTGCGGCGGGCAGGCGGGAAGGGCGTGAGGAAATCGTGCTGACGCGGTTTTCACGCTTCCCCTTTGATTTGCTGATCGTGCTTTGTGCGCTTGCCTGCACGGCACTTTTGTGGATCCTCCGCTACGTTTTGGACTATGGTAATTCTGAAGTACTCTTGCTGGTGCCCGCCGCTGTGATCGTTGTTTGCGTCGCACTCATGTTTCTTATGCT
>JAEZGQ010000226.1 GCA_023416895.1 Bacillota bacterium
ACGTAGAACTGGTATTGCCCATCCTTCGTATAAAGCGAAACGCTGCCCGAGGCCAGTACGGAAACACCGTCTCGCGGCTCAAACAAAAGCGACTGCGCGCTTTGGCGAAACATCGCGCATCGAATCAGCGCGTCGTCATCCTTCAAAGAGAAATACAAATGCCCCGAAGAATGGCGTTTGAAGCCGCTGATTTCACCGCGCACGCTAAGGCCGCGCAGAAGCGGGTCGCGCTCAAGAAGTGATTTTGCATATTCATTTAACTGCGTTACGGTAAGAACGTATCCGTTATCCATGCGCCTTTTTTTCCGCCGCCTCTACGGTATTTTCCATGAGCATGATGATGGTCATCGGCCCGACGCCTCCCGGAACGGGCGTGATGTAGGATGCGACTTCACACGCGGGCGAAAATTCCACATCTCCGTACCATTTCCCTTCCACCTTGGTGGTGCCCACGTCGATGATGGTTGCACCGGGCTTAATCATATCTGCCGTGATAAGCCCCGGGCGCCCCACGGCGCAAACGAGAATATCCGCCGTTTTGGTTACGCTGCCCAAGTCGCGCGTTTTGGAATGGCACAGCGTAACGGTAGCGTCGCTCTGTAAAAGGAGCAGCGCCGCAGGCTTTCCCACCATACGGCTTCGCCCAACGACCACTGCGTTTTTCCCTTCTACGGATTCACCCGTGCTTTGTATCAAAGCGAGCACAGCTTTGGGCGTGCAGGCCACAAAGCCGGTCTGATCGCATATAAGAGCGCCGGCGTTGTAGGGGTGAATGCCATCCACATCCTTTTCGAGCAAAACATGCGCCAAAACGCTTTGGGCATCAATCTGTTCGGGAAGCGGAAGCTGCACCAAAATGCCGTGCACACCGCTGTCCGCATTAAGCTTTGCGAGGCAATCGATAAGCGTTTGTTCCGATACACCGCTGTCATACACATAGGCATCCGTCTTAATCCCAAGCTCAGCCGCGCGCTTTTGCTTCAAGCGCACGTAAGCCTCGGACGCGGGATTGTCGCCCGCGAGGATGACTGCAAGGCGGGGTTGTATACCCTTTTCAAGAAGCCTGTCCACACGGGTTTTGAGCTGCGCTGCATAGCGGTCGGCAAGCGCTTTGCCATCAATTACAGTTGCTCCCATCCGATCACCTCCGAAAGAGCATAGTATCCGCGGGAGCTCCGCTGAATGCCGCGCTACCGCAAAAACGAGGAATTTCAAGAACAGAAGGCACCGCCCCTCCTTTTTTAGAGGAACGATGCCGCTTCATTTCCTGTTGAAAACAATTCAAGAAAGTGAATTTTTTACCCTTCCTGCGGCTCTTCGCTTTCAAGGCGCTTGGCAAGCGTGCCGAGCATCCCGTTAATGTATGCCGAGGAGCGTTCTCCGCCAAATTGCTTTGCAAGCTCTACCGCCTCGTTAATGGAAACGCTATGCGGAATGTCCTTGCGATAAAGCATTTCATATATGGCGATGCGCAAAATCGAAAGGTCAACCTTAGGCATCCGCTCGAGTTTCCACCCGATGGCGATTTCGTGAATGATCTCGTCGATTTCGTCGCAATGCTCTAAGATACCGTCGATGAGCGCTTTGGAGAAAGCAATATCATCTTCGGCAGGGCTTTCGCTGATCCCGGACTTATCAAGAACGGCATCGTAAGTATCTTCGCCGCCAAGCAAAGCGGCAAACGCCAGCTTCATGGCAACTTCGCGCGCGGTTTTTCTGCTCATAATCGATCGTACGCCTTTCAGTTTCCGCTTTTAAAGAGCGCGCCGAAAAATTGACGCACGCGCTCCCTGCCGCCTTGGTCCAAGAGCGTTCCAAACAGCAGGCAAACGGCTACGATTACAAACAGCAGCAGCGTTCTCCAAAAACCGATGCTAAAAATGAGGATGGCAAACAAAACACCAAACCCAACGAGCAGGATGCGCCACTTAAACCTTTTGAAAAATTCGCTAAACCCTTCCATAAAAGCTGTACCCCTTGTTTATTCGCCCGAAGGCTTGTACCCGTTTTGTACGGCTGCAGCAATGAGGATGGAGATTTCCCGAACAGGAATTCCCGTATGGTCCTCAAGATACGTCTTGAGCGAGGCTTTCAGTTCCTCGGAAAACTGCGGAATGCAGGTTTCGGGAAGAACGATAAGCTTCAGCGCAACGCGAAGGCCGCCTTCCACGGTGTAAAGGTTGCTGACGCATTCTTTAATTTTGCCGTTTGCCCTGCAATGGCGCTGTACGAGGTGATCGACCGCCGCGAGGGCGATGTGCGTAGAACCAAGTTCGTTGGAGGCAACCAGCGCCGAGGTGATGCGCGGCGCGGACTGCCTTCTGTTAAACGCGATCAGAAGCCTGACGGAAAGAATGAGTACAACCAGCCCCGCACCGCCTACAATGAGCGAGGCGGCAAAGCCGGAATACGCGAGCGTTGCGTTATAAAGCACATACTCGACGGGCAAAATCCGCGTGGCAACGCTCAAAAGAAGCGCCGAAACGCCGATCATTGCCAGAAGCATAAGAATGAGCAGGATCCTGTCGATAACCCTTGGTTTCATGGCGTACCTCGCATCATTTATCTAATGTTGATAATACCCGTTTCAAAGCCGGCCATTCGGTTTATTCTTTTTCTTTTTTGGAGTCCCTGCCCTCACCCTTTTCAAACGTGACGGACTGAACGGTAACGTTCACCGTCACAACGCGAAGGCCGGTCATGGTTTCAATGGCGTTTTTTACGCTCTGCTGAACCTTATAGCAGACCTCGTGAATCTTGGTACCATACTTCACGGAAAGGCTCATATCGAGCGCAACTTCATCTTCTTTAACCTCCACCTTGATGCCCTTGGTGAGGTTTTTTTTGCCGAGCATGCCGGTGATGCCTTCCACAACGGTGCCGCTGAGCGAATCCACACCCTCAACTTCCGTAGCGGCAAGGCCGGCAATGGTGGCTATAACATCCGTGGCAAAAATGATTTTGCCGCCGCCGTCGCTTGACGTAATCTGCGAGTATATTTCAGTATCCTGCGCCATTTACCGTTCCTCCCTGTATTTTCTTGGTATTATTATACCAGCTAATCGTACTTTTGCATAGCTTTATCGGCTTTGCTTAAGCATAACGAGCCGCTCCCAATACGGATTGGCATGTTTGCACTTAGGCGTTCGGGATGATTTTGATGTTTTCGGCAGACTCGTTCGTTTCGTCGATTACAATGGCCAAAATCTGTGCGACCTGCTCGGGGGCAAGCTCCGCCGCTTTGACCACCACGTTTACCGAACCCTGTTTGTACATTACGGCCGCATCCGCAAAACCCTTGGCTTTGATAAGGCTTTCCATGGTGAATTCCTTCTCCATGTTGTTCACAAGCACAAGCTTCGCCTCTTGCGCGTCGGCGAGGGTTTCAGCATCCGAAGCGGAAGTTGCGATGGTTTCGTTCAAGTATTCAATCTCCATCGCCCGCGTGCTGTCGCGGTCGCTTCGAAACGCCTCAAAATAATCCGTCGTTCCGTCACCGGTGGCTTCAATCCCCAAGGTGTCGCCCTGTGCGGAGCTTCCCTCGCTCCCCTGCGGGGAAAGAACATTGCTTGCGGAGCCGCTGTCGTTAAGTTTGATGTTTACATACACCGCGCCGATCAAAAGAAGCGCCACTACGCCGAGCGTTAAATATTTTTTCCATGTTTTCATACTTATTTACTCCTATCCGCAGCTGTCATTTCAAAAACGCTGATGTTTTGCGCACTGATGCCCAACACCGTTTGCACGGCGCTTTGCAAGTTCAGCCGTACCGAAATATCCGCAGCCCCCTCGGCCACTACAATCACGCCGCGGATTTCCGGCTGCTTTTCCGTAAGTACGAGCGCACCGTCCTCCTGACTTCCTGAAACCGTAACGGGGGTTTGGGATTCGCTCTGATCTTGGTTCACCGTCTGGCTGGATTCATTCGTGGTCTGGGAGGTACTTGTTTGCGTATCAACGCTCATCGCAGGCACAATCTGCGTAGAGGTATCGTAAATCACCATCACGCGCACATCGCCCGCGCCGCGGATGCATGATAAGATCTCCTCCAGCCGCTCCTCCACCTGCCGTTCTCCCTGCTCCACCGTGCTTTTATCCTGCTGCAGCGCGGCATCCGCAGTTTGCTCTTTGTTTCCCGTATTGAACGTGGAAATGTATAGCAGGGCCGCCGCTGCGAGCAAGGAAACATACACGGCGATTTCCAGCTTTTTGTTTCTTTTCATGGCCTGCGCCAGCATATGCACCGGTTTGAGCCACGGCTGCTTTTTTTCCATACCACCACCTCGAACCTACAAGTTTTCCAAAAGCTGCACCACGGGTTGCACCACAGCAAGCAAAATCACAAGGCCGATTACCTTGCCCGCGCTTTTTTTAATGTTCCCCTGTGGCAATATATATTCAAGCACCGTGCGCAATATCGACAGCGCAACAATTCTCATCACGAAACCATAGAAGCCATCCATTTTTCTACACCATGCTTCCTGCCGCAATCACAAGCCCAACGGTGATGATGAACATCAGTGCAACTGCAACCACCGCGCCGAACACATACTCGCACGATTCCGCCACGCTTTGTAGCATTTTGGGTATTTTTCCGTCGGAGATCGGCTCCGTGAGTGCCGCCGCAAGCCTTAAGGCAAGCGCTGTGCCGCCGATTTGCACGGCAGGCGAAAGCGCGTAGCCTACAGCAATACACGCTGCCGCTGCACCCGCCGCGTTTTTGATGAGCAGCGTGCAGCCGCGTACCGTGTCAAACGTGCCCGAAACCACGCTCCCCACCACCGGCAGCGTCTTATCGAGCGTGTATTTTACGGCCTTGAGGCTTATGTTGTCCACGGCGGCAACGCTCACCCCCTGCACGGCCAAAATGCCGATGTACACCGTAAACACCACCCCGATCGCCCATTTGGAAAACGACTTGGAAAAGCCGAACAGCTTATTTAGCTGCGGCCTGTCGGCCAAATTCCCAACAATGGCAAACACGCCGCCCGCAAGTATGGCTGGCATGATCACCGTTTGAAACACCTTGGCGACCGTGCCGTTTAAAAAAAGCATCAGTGGGCTTAAGATACCGCTTGTGCCGGTGCTGCCGACAGCGCTTAAAAGCGTAGCCAAAACGGGCGTGGCCGTTTCCGAAAAGGCGCTTATGCTGTTGATGGCGTCGTTTGCAAGCCCCACCAGCCGCATAAAAAGGTAAGCAACGATGAACACGCTCATGGCGTAGCACACGAAGGAGGCGATTTCCTGAAGCCCCTTGTCGCCCTCGTTTTCAAGGATCACCCCAACAATACCAGAGAGAAGCGCAATGCCGATTACGGCGCTGATTGAGCCAAGGCTTTCCTTCAACTGGGAAAGCACTGCGGCAAACACGTTGTTGAGCTTTTCGTCGTAATCGGTATCCGGTTCGCCTTCGGCATACTGCCCAACAAGCCCTTCCACGGTGTTTTCTCCCCAAATGCGCTTCACCTGCGGAGAAAGTTCGTTTAAAAACTGCTGCCATGAGTTGAAGTTATACTGCCCCATCTGCAGGTCAAGCTCGTTTTCAAGCTCGCTTGATACTTCCGCCGCCGCAGCGCGCGGCACGGCAAACAAAGCACAAAGTAAAACACCGGACAGCACAAGCAAGCGAACAAGTTTTTTCATAAGGCGTTGAGGAGCGTGCCAAGCACATCGAGGATGGAAAACACCACCGGCACCGCTACGGTTATGATGAGGATCCTCCCCACAAGCTCCACCTTGGAGGCAATGGCTCCCTCGTTGGCGTCGCGGCAGGTCTGTGCGGCAAACTGTGCGAGGTAGGCGATGCCGATCACCTTGAGCACCACCTTGATATGCTCGGAGCTCAGGCCGTATTTGGCCACGATGGCGTCGATCATGTCCATTACGCCCGAAAGTTCCGTAACCGCAATCAAAAGCAGTACCACGCCCGCGGCGATTGCCGCCTGTACGGCAAGCTCCGGCCGATACGCGCGCAAAACGAGCACGGCGGTCAATGCCGCCAGCACAAGGCCGACGATTTTAAAAATGGTCATGGCTGTTTCCCTCTTGGACGTGCTTGAAAACGCCCGCACGCCCTTACCTAGTACAAATCAAAAATCCGCTTCATGCTGTCAAACAAGCCGCTGATGAGGTTTACAACCATGGTCAGCGTGATGATAAGCCCCGCAAGCGCGGCAAGCGTCGCCATATCCTCGCGGTTGGTCTGCTTTAAAAGCTGATAAACCACCGCAACCAAAATGCCGATTCCCGCGATTTTAAACACGATGTCGATTCCCATATACCGCTCCGTTACCAAATTACGATTGCCGCCGCCAGCCCGCCGAGCATGCCGAGCGACCGATATACCTTCCCCTTTTGGGAAACCTCCCGCCGGAGCATTTCTGCCTGCACGCAAAGCCTTTCAAGCGCCATTTCGGTGTTCGCCTTCTGCGAGGGAAAATCGCTTGTTCCGAGCATTGCTCCAAAGTCGCTGATCACGCGCGCCTCGGCATCCCCAAGATAAAAAAAGTCGCCACCATTTTTGCGTGTTTGTTCGAGCGCCTCCTGCCACGCATCAGAAAGCGAGCCGGTTTTTTCCATTTGCAAAAGAAGCGCTTCCCAAAACTCTTTGAGCACGCTTCCCTCAAGCTGCCTTACCAGTTCGCGAATGGGCGCCATTTTGTACTGCATCAAAATACTTAGCTGTTTGATGTCCAAAAGAAAGCCTTCTACCACGCCAAGTCGGCGTTTGACTGCTTTTGCTTTGGCGAAGCCCGCGTAACTGCAAACGCCAAACACAATAAGTGCCGCAAAAAAGCGCATCGTACTCCTCCCGTCGCCAAGGTTTTAGGAAACCAGGCGTTCGTATACCCTGCCTTCGAAGCGTGTCAGTTCCACCAAGCGGGAAAACCAGCCGCCGCAAAGCATACTTTCGACGCTCTTTTTTGCACGCGCCTCCTTTATGTCCTTTGCGTGGACGGAGGCAACCACCGTCACCCCGCTCACGGCGGCCTCGCTTACCGCTAGCGCATCTTGCTCGCTGCCAATCTCGTCTGTGATGATAAGCTGCGGCGACATGGTGCGAATCATCATGCGCATCGCCTGCGCCTTGGGGCAGCCATCCATCACGTCCGTCCGCGGCCCCACGTCAAGCGTGGGAACGCCCAGGCGTGCGCCGGCGATTTCGCTCCGCTCATCTGCAATACACACTTTTTTTGGCTTTATATCCGCGCCGCCGTAGGAAAACTGCCGGGCGATGTCCCGAAGCATTGTGGTTTTTCCCACACCGGGCGCGGCAATCAAAAGCGTGGAAAGCGGGTCACCGTTTTTGTCGAGCATCAGCCTTACAAGCTGCGACGCGCAGCCCTTAAATTCCCTTGCGATGCGAATGTTGAAGCCCGTAATGCGCGAAAGCCTTCTGAGGCTCCCATTCTCCACCACCGCCTTGCCGCACACGCCCACGCGATAGCCGCCCGCAAGCGTGACAAAACAATTTTTTAACTCGTCCTCGCGTGCGTACACCGAGTGTTCGCAGATGTTTTCAAAGAGCATGTCGCAGCATTTTTCATCCGGCAAAAAGCCGGAAAGCCGCTCCCCGTCCGAAAACACATACTGTACCGGACGGTTTACACGCACGCGGATTTCCTCGAGCTTCTCCGCGCCTACAAGATTTTTCGCGTCGCACCACAGCGGCAGCGGGAACACTTGTCGTAGGTTTTCCTTCCAAGCATGTATATCCGTCATTCGTGCCTGTCCTCCCTTGTTCGCTATATATCTATGTGCCAAAGTAAGTGAATAGCACAAGGGCGAGTCCCCGTTCAGGAACCCGCCCTTTGCATGTCAAAAAGTGTCTGGCTGCGTTTGCGGCAGCTTACAAGCCTTTATGTATTTTCCGGCTGCGCGCTACGCACGCCGAAAAGGTAGGCCGCAACCGTTGTTGAAATAACGCCTACCAGCTGCGCATCGAGCACATAGGCCGCTCCGAGATTACAGCTTGCGTAACCGAAGGCATAAAGCTCGTAGCACGCGTAGAAAACCGGCCCAATTAAGGGCACAAGCGAAGCTACGAACATAGAGAAAAGTGGCGATTCGTGCAAAAATGCGGCCACGAGCGCAGAGCCGATGCAAAGAAGAAGCGCAGGATTCGCATCCTTTACAACCGCTAAGGACGCGCTGTACGCAACACTTGTAAAAAGGAGCAAAATCGAGCTTTTTTCTAAAGCACGCCCGCGTTTGAAGATGGTGCCAAACAGAAAAAACACCGGCAAAAAACCCGCCGCCGCGTTGATACGAAATTCCGGACACGGTTCGAGCACAAAACGCGAAAGCGCGATTACGCAAAGCGCCATAAACGCCGCGCCAAAAGGAGTTACGTTCACGCGGGCACAGGGTGCATCAAGCGCCGTGGTAACGGCGAGAATCAAAATACATATACTCATCAAAACAGCAAACTGCATAAAGGCTCCGTTCGGATTTCACTAAGCTGTGCTTAGGGTTGCCCGAGCGGAGCCGTATAAATGCTGTAAATGATTGGGCCGCCTGTTCGCGTTTCCCAAAACAAAAAAGACTATTTTAAGCAGATGTAAGCTGCCATCGAGCCTGTGTCGCCTTTGTCGCGGCGGTGGGAAAAAAAGTATGTTTCAAGCTCGTAAGTGCAGGCATGCATCAGCGTAAGGTTTTCAGGCTTTACGCCGGCATCTAAAATCTGAATGGCGGCAGCGGCTTCAAGGTCGAGTTGCGCCTTGCCCTCGCGTCCGTGCTCGTATAGGCTCTTTGTGCCAAATTCGTCAGCGAAGCGCTCTGCAAGCTCCAGATCTACCTCAAAGCAGTTTTTGCAAATGCACGGACCAGTGGAAACAAGAATGTCTTTGGGGTCGGAGCCGTATTCTTTTTGCATCAGCTCCACAGCGCGCGCGCCGATGCGTGCAAGCGTCCCCTTCCAGCCCGCGTGCGCAAGCCCGACGGCCCGCTTTACGGGGTCATAAAGGAAAAACGCGCCGCAATCCGCATGCGAGGTGATAAGCACCACATTTTCATCATTCGTAACAAGGCCGTCGCAAAACGCGAGCGGTTCCTTATCAAAACCGCGGCCGCGGTCATCCTTGGTTACCTTCAGCACGGTACCACCGTGCTCATAATTTACAATCACCATGCTTTCGCGGTCGATTTTCGCCGCGTCGCAGAAAATTTGAAAATTACGCGCGATGTTTTCCTCCGGATCCGGCCTGCTCCAGCCAAGGTTCAAGCTATCATACGGCGCAGGGCTCACGCCGCCGAGCCTTGTGGAAAAGCCATGGCTCACACTGCTTTTTTGATTGAGCGCCTCGGCTGTAAAAAAGGCCGTGTCGTCCGCGGCACGGCAAACATAGCCGTGGTTTATGCGCGTGTCGGAAAAAGGATACTGCAATGCCGCCTCCTACTTTTTCTCATTGAGCAGCAGCTTCAATTCGTCCATGAAGGTGCTGATGTCCCTAAATTGCCTGTAAACGGAGGCAAAGCGCACATATGCGACCTCGTCGAGGTCCTTGAGCCGCCGCATCACCATTTCGCCGATGTCGTCGGTGTTGATTTCCTGCTCGAGCGAGTTGAACACCTCCCGTACAACGTCATCCACCAGCTTGTCCTGTTCGGAAGCGGAGATGGGTCGTTTCTGGCACGCCTTACGAACACCGTTGAGGATTTTTTGGCTGTCGAACGGCTCCCTTCGGCCATCTTTCTTGATGACCATAATGGGAATTTCCTCAATCTTCTCGTAAGTGGTAAAACGTTTGCCGCAGTTGATGCATTCGCGCCTTCGCCGGATGGAGGTACCGTCGTCGGTCGGGCGAGAATCAACGACCTTGCTGTCGCAGCTGAGGCAATAACGGCATTTCATATGCTGTCCTCCTAGGCTTATTTGGACACATTATAGCATCCCTTGTACTTTTTTACCAGAAAAAAGCTACATTTTGTAGCTTTACCGCAAGGACTGCTTTTCATTTTTACATTGTGATAAAAATCAAAGGAAGATATCCACCAAAATGACATCGTCCCCAATTTTCGAAATTTTATTGAACGGGATCACCAGCTCCTCGCTGCTTTTGAGAAGCCCCCAAAACCGAGGCGGTCCGGGAACGATGATGGCGCACACAACGCCCGTACCAAGCTCTATTTCCAAATCGCAGATGCAGCCAAGGCGCGCGCCATCGCGCACGTTGACCACCTCTTTCCTTCTGAGTTCGCCAAAGCATGTATTTGCCAAGCATATCACCTCAATAGAATGATATGCAGGCGCGGCATGAAAAAACCGCGCATTTTCGCGCGGCTTTTAAGCGGTGATCGTTGTTATTGCGGCGGGTTTTGCGCGCGCCTCACACCCTCGGCGATGATTTGCGTTTGAAGTTCGGGATGTACCGGCGCAAGCCCCCAGTAAAGAAGCGCCAGCACACCGAAGAAAAACCCCCAAGCAAAGCTAACGGTATAGCCCTTTTTGAGCGCGAGGTTTTTTACGGCAAAGCCCATGCCAACGCCATAGCCGCAAAAAAGAGCGAGCCATAAAATTACGGCAAAACCACCGGCAAGATAAGCAAAAGGAGAAGCATCCATGGACATCGTCACCTCCATCTTTTTCCATATCATATTCTATTTTGTTACATCCGTCAAACGGAAACCCGATTTTTTATAAGCAAAAAGCCCAACGCGAGGTTGGGCTTGAATTACATGCTTTGTGTTAAGGATTCCAAACGCCTGGAGCACGATTGCAGGAATCGGTTATGATGCGCGGAAAGCAAGAAGCTTTCCCCTGCGGTTGAAAATCGGTTTAATACTTACGCTTCCTCGCGGCTTCGGCCTTCTTCTTGCGTTTCACGCTGGGCTTTTCGTAATGCTCGCGCCTGCGGACTTCCGCCAACACGCCGGAACGTGCGCACTTGCGCTTAAAACGCTTAAGGGCGCTTTCCAGGGATTCATTTTCGCCTACACGAATTTCCATTGATCATTTTCCCTCCCCTCTGCTGCAACATTGCACACCGTGCCGTTGCCATTAGCATAGGACTACCTAAAACACATGAGTATTATACTTGAAGCGTTTGCGCAAGTCAACATCCTATCCGGCGATATATTCAAGTGCTTTTCTGCCGTTCCATCGACTTGTTTGAATGCAAAGCTCCAAAAATTGCACGCGCTTCCATTCATTTTTTGTATGCGCGGTTAAACCGTTGCTCAGCCCGGCGGCCATTGGAGGCTTCTTCCTCCAAGCAAATGCAGGTGCAAATGCGGCACGCTCTGCCCGCCGTCCTCCCCCACATTGGTCACAATGCGGAAGCCCTTTTCGGCAATGCCAAGCTCAGTTGCGAGTTTGTTCGCAACCTCAAACATATGATACAGAAGAGCCGCGTCGCCTTTTTCCAGATGATACGCATCCATAATATGCCTTTGGGGGATAATCAGCACATGTACCGGAGCCTGGGGCGCGATGTCGTGAAACGCGAGAACAAGCTCGTCTTCGTATGCTTTTCTGCTTGGGATTTCACCTGCGGCAATTTTACAAAAAAGACAGTTTTCCATACATCTCCTCCTATGTTTCTTGTGAAAGCGTCCCGTAAAGACACCCGTTTTCAAGCCGATCAACGTCGACGTTACAAAGCCTACCCAGTAGTTCTTCGCCGTCTTTTACGCCAACGCGTGCGTAGGTGCCGGTATGCCCGTAAGCATAATCCTTTTCACACTCTTCAAAAAGCACTTCCTGTGTTGTATTAAGAAACGAGCGTAAATATGCCCCTTCTAGCTCTTTTCCGAGCGCGATCATCTTTTTCGCGCGTTCCGCCTTAGCGCTTTTTGAGAGCTGCCCTTCCATTTGCGCCGCCTTGGTGCCCTTGCGCGGCGAAAAAGGAAACACATGGATGCGCGAAAGCGCAACGCGGCGTAAAAACGCCTCCGTCTCCATAAATTCCTCTTCCGTTTCACCGGGAAACCCAACGATCACATCGGTTGTTATGGCACAGCCTGGCATGGCGGCACGAAGCCTGTTTACCGCGGCCTCATACTCTTCGGGTGTATAGCGGCGGTTCATCCGTTTCAAAACGCTCGCGCTACCGCTCTGCATGGAAAGGTGAAAATGCCTGCACACCTTGGAGCTTTTTTTAACAGCCTCTACAAACGCCGCATCGACCATGTTCGGCTCGAGCGACCCAAGGCGTACACGGCGGATTTCAGAAATGTCCTCCGCAAGCGCAAAGGCGTTTGCAAGCGTGGTGCCATCGCAAAAATCCCTGCCGTACGACATCACGTGGATGCCTGTCAGAACGATTTCCGAATAACCCTCTGCTGCAAGCTTTTCCATTTCTTCACGCACACTCTTAAGCGACCTGCTGCGGATGTTTCCCCGTGCGTAAGGGATGATACAGTAGGTACAAAACCTGTCGCAACCATCCTGTATTTTCAAGTGCGCGCGTGTTCTGCTTTCGTGTATGGCACTTATTTCCTCAAAATCGTCGTCTCGCGTGAGCGGCTCCACAACAAAAACCTCTTCCTCGGCGTTCAATGACGCCTCAAAAAGCGAAACGATGCGGGAACGCTCCCTTGTGCCAAGCACCATCCAGACGCCCGGGATCTTTTTTACCTCCTCGGGCGCAACCTGCGAATAACAACCCACCACCACGATTTTTGCATCGGGGTTGAGTGCATGCGCGCGCGAAATCATTTGGCGGGACTTTTTGTCGCCCGTTTGCGTTACGGTGCAGGTGTTGATCACATAAACATCTGCAACTTCGTCAAACTCCGCCGTTTCATAGCCGGCCTCGCGAAAAAGCTCGAGCATGGCCTGCGTTTCGTATTGGTTGACCTTGCACCCGAGCGTGCAAAAGGCTGCCTTCATCTTTCGTTACCCTTCCAGTTCATATACAAGCATGGCCGCAAGCGCCATACCTGCGGTTTCCGTGCGAAGAATGCGCCTACCTAGCGTAATGCTTTCGCCGCCCTTTGAAAGCGCAAAAGCCACTTCATCCGGCGTAAGTCCGCCCTCCGGCCCAACAAGAACGCCTATGCTTTTCAACGCATTTCCCCTAGCTCTTGCCTCGCGCAGCGCCGTCTTAAGCGTGCGTTCCCGTTCTTCCTCATAGGCGATCAAAAAAAGATCGTGTGCGGAAACATCGAGCCGGTTCAACGGCAAAATGGCACCGATCTGCGGCACGATGCCACGCCGTGCCTGTTTGGCCGCCTCGTAAGCGATCCGCTTGTAGCGTTCGCGCTTCTGCTCGGCTTCCTTTGCATCCAAGCGGACAACGCTCCTCGCGGCGGCAAACGGGACGATGCGGCTCACGCCAAGCTCCACGCACTTTTGGAGGATCAGCTCCATTTTGCCGGACTTTGGAAGCCCCTGATAGAGCGTAATTTCACATGCGGGCTCGTTTTCACACACGCTTTTTCCAATTAGTTCAAAACAAAGCCTGTCCTTTTCAAGTTCAAAAAGACACGCCTCATAGTCGTACCCAAGGCCGTCACAAAGTGTAACGCAATCCCCAGCGCCAAGGCGAAGCACCTTTACGATGTGCTTCACGTCGTCGCCGTAAAGATATGCTTTTTCGTCATGTATGTTTTGCGGCTCCACAAAAAACCGGCTCACGGTTCAGTTCCCCCGCTTCATCTTCAGTGCCGCCCAGCCTTCCGAGGTGATGAGCTTTTCTGTTACAAGGCCGTTTTCCTGCAAAGCCCGCTCCACATCCGCAAGCTTTTCAAGGATGATGCCAGAGGCGATAAACGCACCGTCCCCCTTCAAAAAGCGTGGCACGAGCGGCGCGAGCGCAATGATGACCGAAGCGACAATGTTCGCGCACACCACATCATAAGTACGCACCGCGATTTTATCAACAAGCGAGCGGTCTTCGAGCAGGTTGCCTACAAGCATTTCATAAGCGCCGTCTGAAACATGGTTCAGGGCAGCGTTTTCGTGCGTTACCTTTTCTGCTACAGGGTCAATATCCACCGCAATTGCGCTTTTGCAGCCAAGAAGCAGTGCCGTAACCATGAGGATGCCGCTTCCGCAGCCAAGGTCAAGCATGTCGTCGCCCGGGGTTACGCTCTGCTCCAAAAGCTCCATGCACATGCGCGTAGTGGGGTGTGTGCCCGTGCCAAAAGCCATTCCCGGATCGACGGAAACCACAACGCGGCCTTGCGCATCAAAGTCGTTTTCCCACGAGGGGCGAATAAAGAGCTTTTCTCCCACCTCAATTGGCTTATAGTACGCTTTCCAGTTGTTTGCCCAATCCTCCTCGTCTACGGTGCGCACCTCAATTTCGAGGCTGCCAAGGTCAAGCCCTACATCCTCGCCGCGAAGTGTGCGAAACGACTCCTTTACAAGCCCTACAAGCGAGCGGTTTTCTTCCAAATCCGCAAGATAGGCCTTCACACAGGGGCCGCTTCTCGATGCAAGCGCTTGAAAGTCCGCAAAGTCCCAAAGGACGGCCGTATCCTTTAAAAACGCCTCCACGCCTTCCGCACCCTCTTCAATGGAGGTCTGCGAAATGCCCAGCATATCGAGCCGCGCGCAAACCGCCTCGATGCCCTCGGAGGTCGTATGTATCGTCAATTCGATCCAGTTCATGAAAAAGCACCTCAGTTTATTCAGGTTTTCCCGTCGTTCCATACTATATTATATTTTCACGGTTTGGGCAACAAAAACGAACGGTATCCAACATAGGCATAGCGTACAATCTACTCATAAAAAATGCGCGGGCAGGACAATGTTCATGTCTTGCCAGCGCAAAAAAGCGGAGTTTTACCTACCAAAGCTTTACCTTCTTTTTGGGCTTCCCTTCCGATACATCGTCGCCGAAGGATTCGGCAAGGCGCTTAAGAAGCTCGCGCTGTTCCTCGTTCACTTTTTTGGGCACCTGCACATTGACCTTCACCATAAGGTCTCCCTTGCCGGATGCGTTTAGGCGCGTTACACCCTGCTCGCGCAGGCGGAATACCGTATTGGGCTGTGTCCCCTCAGGCACGGCATACTTCACGGTTCCCTTGAGCGTAGGCACGTTGATTTCGCCGCCAAGAGCGGCCACGGTGAACGGAATGGGCATATCCATATAAAGGTCGTAGCCCTTGCGCGTAAACTGTTTGTGCGGCTTTACCGTAACGGCAATGTACAGGTCACCCGAAGGGCCACCGTTAAAGCCCGCTTCGCCCTCGCCGCGCATGTTAAGCGACTGGCCGTTGTCGATGCCCGCGGGGATGTTGACCACGATTTTTTTCGAGCGGTTCACCCTGCCCTTGCCGCGGCATTCGGCGCATGGCTCCTTGATGATTTTTCCCGTGCCGCCGCACGCATCGCAAGAACGCGTGGTAACAAACGAGCCAAACATGGTGTTCTGCTGTACGCGCACCTGACCGTTGCCGCCGCAGGCAGCGCATTTGACCGGCTGGGTTCCGGCCTTTGCGCCCGTCCCCTCGCACGCGGCGCAGGTTTCCTCACGCGGGATATTGATTTCCTTGCGGACGCCGAACGCGGCCTCCTCAAAGGTAATGGTAAGGTTATAACGCAAATCGTTGCCTGCGATGGGGCCGTTTCTTGCTTGCGCTCCGCGGCCGAAGCCGCCAAAGCCGCCGAACATGGAATCAATGATATCCGCAAAGTCCCCAAAGCCCGCGCCGCCGTAATACGCACCGCCCGCGCCGCCTCCGGCGGACGGATCGAACGCGGCATGACCAAACTGGTCGTACTTATCGCGCTTTTCCTTGTTGGAAAGCACCTCGTACGCCTCGTTGACTTCCTTAAATTTCTCCTCGGCCTCTTTATCGCCGGGATGATGATCGGGATGGTACTTCAAAGCCGCTTTGCGAAAAGCGGCCTTAATCTCGTCCGCGGTCGCATCCCGGTTGACGCCCAGCGTTTCGTAGTAGTCTGCTTTCGCCAATTCCCCAAAGCTCCTTTTTGAGTCTGCCGCTCGCATGCGGCGCTTACGCTATTGTTACACAATCGGCACGCATTTTGTGCGCGAAGGCATTGTATCAGCCTGAGCCAAAGCTTTGCTTTGGCTCAGGCGCTTTTTATTTTGTTTCAATACCCCGTTTATTTTTTGTCGTCGTCTACCACTTCGTACTCGGCGTCCACAACGTTGTCATCGTGCGACGCGGAAGAGTTGGTATGGCCTTCCGCTCCCTGATTGGGCGCGGACTGCTGGTAAACCTTGCCGAACACCTCATAGGAAACCTCGGTGAGCTTTTCAGTAGCGCGCTTGATCTCCTCGGCACTGCCGCCCTCGAGTGTCTTCTTTACAGCGGCTACCTCCGCCTCGATGCGGGATTTGTCATCGGCGCTCACCTTATCGCCAAGGTCCTTCAGGGTTTTTTCCGTCTGATAAACAAGGCTGTCGGCATGGTTGCGCTGCTCAACCTCTTCTTTGCGCTTTTTATCCTCGCCGGCGTACTGCTCAGCATCCTTGACGGCCTTTTTGATGTCGTCTTCGCTGAGGTTCGCGGAGGCGGTGATGGTGACTTGCTGCTCGTTTCCGGTGCCAAGGTCACGCGCGCTCACATGCACGATGCCGTTCGCGTCGATGTCGAATGTGACTTCGATCTGCGGTACGCCGCGCGGTGCGGGAGCGATGCCTGCAAGCTGGAAGCGGCCAAGGGTCTTGTTGTATTGCGCAAACTCGCGCTCGCCCTGAAGCACATGCACTTCAACGCTGGTCTGCCCATCCGCGGCAGTGGAGAAGATTTGGCTCTTCTTGCAGGGGATGGTGGTGTTGCGCTCGATCAAGCGGGTGAATACGCCGCCCACGGTTTCGATACCCAGGGAAAGCGGCGTAACGTCGAGAAGAAGAATGTCCTTCACTTCGCCGCCAAGCACGCCCGCCTGAATGGCTGCGCCCACGGCTACGCACTCGTCGGGGTTGATGCCCTTAAACGGCTCTTTGCCGGTAACGTTCTTTACAAGCTCTTGTACAGCTGGCACACGGGTGGAACCGCCCACGAGGATGACCTTGTCGATGTTGGCGTTGCTAAGGCCCGCGTCCTTCATGGCAATGGTCATGCAGTCGCGCGTTTTTTCAATGAGATCGCCCACGAGCTCGTTGAACTTGGCGCGGCTGATCGTCAAATCAAGGTGCTTAGGACCGCTCGCGTCGGCGGTGATGAAGGGCAGGTTGACGTTTGTTTGCATCATGCTCGAAAGCTCGATCTTCGCCTTTTCGGAGGCTTCCTTGAGCCTCTGCATGGCGCTGCGGTCCTTGGAAAGGTCGATGCCAGACTCTTTTTTGAACTGCTGCACCATATAGTCCATCACGCGCTGGTCAAAGTCGTCGCCGCCCAAACGGTTGTTGCCGTTGGTGGCAAGTACTTCAAACACGCCCTGGCCGATTTCGAGAATGGATACGTCGAACGTGCCGCCGCCAAGATCGTAAACGAGGATCTTCTGGTTGACGTCCTTATCCATGCCGTAAGCAAGCGCCGCCGCTGTGGGCTCGTTGATGATGCGAAGCACCTCAAGGCCCGCGATGCGGCCGGCGTCCTTGGTGGCCTGACGCTGGCTGTCGCTGAAATAAGCAGGTACGGTAATAACGGCCTGCGTGACCTTTTCTCCAAGGTAAGCTTCCGCGTCATGCTTAAGCTTTTGCAGAATCATGCCGGAAATCTCCTGCGGCGTATAGTCCGTACCATCGATATTTTTCTTGTAGTTGGTGCCCATTTCCCTCTTGATGGAGGAAATGGTGCGATCGGGGTTGATGATCGCCTGCCTCTTGGCGATTTGGCCTACAAGGCGCTCTTCCCCTTTGAACGATACCACCGAAGGTGTCGTGCGGGCACCTTCCGCGTTGGGAATAACAACGGGTTCGCCGCCTTCCAAAAATGCCACGCAGGAATTCGTGGTGCCAAGGTCGATGCCGATGATTTTTGCCATTTTATCTATACCTCCTGATGTCCATTGCTCTTCTATTATTTCGCAACCTTCACCATACTATGGCGAATGATGCGATCTTTTACCTTATAGCCCTTTTGCAGAACCTCGACGATCTCTCCCTCCGCTTTCCCCTCGGCTTCCTCCTGAAGCACCGCTTCATGAAGCTCAGGGTCAAACTGCCCTTCCGATTCGATTTCCGAAAGACCGTTCTTTTCAAGCACGTTCACAAACTGCTTGTAAACAAGTCGTACGCCTTCGCGCCAAGCGTCGCCTTCACCGCTGCTTTGCAGCGCGCGCTCGAAATTGTCGATCACCGGCAAAAGCTCCTTGATCACGCAGCGCGTACCCTCTTCGAGACTTTCGCAAGAAATGGCAGCGTTGCGTTTGCGGAAATTATCAAAGTCGGCCTGCGTTCTTTTTGCGAGATTTATAAGCTCCTCGCGCTCGCTTTTCAGCTTTTCGATGTGCTCCTTCACCTGAAGGAACTCAGCCTTCGTCATGGTAACGCCATCGGCAGGCTTTGAGGGTTCTTTTTCGCTGCAAGTTTCTTCGTTTTGCTGCTCGGCGTTTTGTGCCATACCCTCGGCGACGTCCTGCATGAGCTTTTCTTCCGTCGCCTTTTCACGCTTGTCGTTTTTCTGGTGCAATTTACTTTCGCTCCTCTTCAAACATATTCGTCAGCACGCCGCTTAAGCTGTTGCCAATGTGCCGCAGTACTGCAAGCACCCGCGCATAATCCATGCGGGTCGGGCCGATTACGCCCAAAGACCCCGTCGTGCTGTCGCCTATTTTATAGGTGGCCGTAACCACACTGCTTCCCTTTAGATCCGGCTTTTCGTTTTCGCTGCCGATGGTGATAGAAAACTCCACTTTGGTCGCGGCGCGAAGCATTTCGTAGGGTACTTCCTTTTCCTCCAGAGAAGAAAGGAAGGTTCGCGCCTTTTCAAGGTCGCTGAACTCCGGATAGTTCAAAAGGTTCGTTGTACCGCAAACCTCTACATTGCTTTTCCCAGTGCTTACGCTTGTGCCGAGCGCTTTCACAACGGACTGTACAAAATCGCGCTGCTGACGCATTTCCAGTGGCATTTCCCGCAAAATAGCGTCGCCCACATCCTGCACCTTCATGCCCGAGAAACGTTCCGTCAGCATACGGGAAAGCCTTTCGAGCTCACCCGCACCTGTTCCCGGCGGAACATAGAGAAAGGTATCCTTGGCAATTCCCGCATCCGTTACAATTACGGCAAGCGCCTTGTTGTCGGAAACCGGTACAAGCTGAATGTGCTTAAGCTTTACGCCGTGAAGCTGGGGGCTCAACACCATGGAGGTGTACTTCGTCACATCGGAAATGGCGCGTGCGGTTTGGCGCACCACATCCTCCACGCGGTCGAGCGCGGTGGAAAAGTACCGCTCAATGTAGCGGGCTTCCTGCTCGGTAAGGCTCGCGTGCCGCATGATGCTGTTGACGTAGAGCCTGTAAGCCTTGTCGGAAGGAACTCTGCCCGCGCTTGTGTGGGGCTGCTCCAAAAAACCAAGCTCCTCAAGGTCCGACATTTCGTTGCGGATGGTGGCGGAAGATAGGCCGATTTCGTGACGTTTGGAAATCGTGCGCGAGCCGATCGGGGCTGCCGTAAGCGTATAATCGTCGATGATCGCCTGCAAAATGAGCATTTTGCGCATATCGAGTTCCATCGTCGCGGCCTCCTTTCCAAACGTTTCCGCTCCGCATGTTAGCACTCAGCCGTGTGGAGTGCTAATCACCTCATTAAAAATATCACCGCCGCCATTTAATGTCAAGGCGCTGACAGGCTCGCCAATGTGACAAAACAGCAACATTCATATGATGTTTTCCAAAACGCGTTTTCATGCCCGATAAGGCGATATCTTTCCTTGCCATGACACTGCTTTCTTGAAAAGTCGCAGGTTCTTTTTCTTTTTGGAACAGCAAAAAGCGGCAAGCCCGTAAGCCGCCGCAATGAGAAGCATGTGTCAAGCCTTTCGGTTTTTTACATAAAATGCAGCAGCACCTCGTTTTGCATATCAAGCCCCCGCTCGCTCAGGCGCGCGAACCCTTCTTCAACCGTAAGATATCCCGTTCCGTCAAGCGTCGCAATCGCTTTTTTGTAGTGTATTTCAAACGGTACACCGAAACGCTGGAAAAAGGAGGACAACGAAAGTCCTTCGGTCTTTCGAAGCGCTAGCATTACGGTTTCAAACATTTCCTCGTCGCGCGAGATCGGCGTTTTTTCTCCGGCAGACGTCACGCCCTTGTCGATTAAGGAGAAGTAAGAAGGGAGGGTTTCGGCGTTGCTCCAGCGCGTCCAGCCGCCCGTCTCCAAGCGCATGGCGGAATGCGCGTTCAGCCCAAGGCCTAAATATTCGCCATTGCGCCAGTAGTTTAGGTTGTGCCGGCATTGCCACGGGCTTTTTTCGCCCATGCACAAGAGCCGCGCGTAGTTTGAAATTTCATAGCGCTCGTAACCGGCGTTCTGAAGCTTATCGATGCAGAAACGGTGCATTTGATATGCCTCGTCCTCCTCCGGCAAAGCGGCTTCGCCGCGCTCTACGCGCTTAAAAAGCGGCGTACCCTCCTCAAGAATCAGCGAATACGCTGAAACATGCTCGAGCGAAAGCGAAAAAAGCACATCGAGCGTTTGTGAAAGATCGTCAACCGTTTGCTTGGGAAGCCCGTACATAACGTCAGCATTGACGTTTTGGAAACCCTCCTGCCGCGCGGCCTCGTAGCTTTTCAGAAAATCCTCAAGAACATGGATGCGGCCGATCTCGCCTAAAAGCCTGTCGTTCGCGCTTTGAAGCCCGAAGGAAAGGCGGTTGACGCCGCACGACAAATACTCTCTAAGCTTTTCACGGTCCACAGTACCGGGGTTGCACTCCACGGTGATTTCTGCATTGTCTGCTAGGTCAAAATGCGTTTTGAGCGTGTCAAAAACCTGCAGCATCATGCCCGGAGGAAGAATGGATGGCGTACCTCCGCCTACAAAAACCGTATCGTAACGGCGGTACGGCAAACGGAAAGCCGAAATTTCCATTTCGGCTTTCAGGGCGTTTAAATATTGACGCACATGCGGCGAGTTCTCAAAAGAAACAAAGTCGCAGTACGCGCACTTTTTGACGCAAAACGGAATGTGGATGTAAATACTGGCCATAAGCTAATGGGAGTCAAACCCCTGCGCCATAAAGCTGCTATTTGGCGCACTTTTTATCATCGTTCGTCGCCGTAGACCCGCTACGGCTCTCTCAACTTCCTTGCATTGCATCCAAACCAGCAGCTTGCGGTCAAAGAGTTTAGAGGGTTGGAAAGCGTGGCAGTGCAAGGCGGGGCATAAAGGCGTAGTAGCGCTACGGCGCGTGCCGATAACACACAGTTATGCTTAGTCGATGCGAAGCACGCTCATAAACGCCTCGCTCGGCAGCGAAACGGAGCCGACCTGACGCATGCGCCGCTTACCTTCCTTCTGCTTTTCCAGGAGCTTCTTCTTACGTGTGATGTCGCCGCCGTAGCACTTGGCAAGCACGTCCTTGCGCACGGCGCGCACGGTTTCACGCGCAATGATCTTTCCGCCGATGGCCGCCTGAATGGGAATTTCAAACTGCTGGCGTGGTATGACCTCTTGAAGCTTTTCGGCCACCGCCCTGCCCTTGGAATAGGCCTTGTCGCGGTGAACGATGGTAGAGAGAGCATCACACATATCGCCGTTGAGCAAAAAGTCGAGCTTCACAAGGTCTGAGCGTTCATAGCCGGCAATTTCATAATCAAATGAAGCGTAACCGCGGCTTCTGGACTTCAGCTGATCAAAGAAATCGTAAATGATCTCGTTGAGCGGCAGCGTGTATTTGATGTTGACGCGCTTCTCTTCTATATACTTCATATCCTGGAAGATGCCGCGCTTTTCCTGGCAGAGTTCCATGATGGTGCCTACAAACTCCGATGGCGCCATGATGTGCGCCTCCACCATGGGCTCCTCCATGTAGAGAATTTCTGTGGGGCTTGGCATGTTGCTCGGGTTGTCGAGAAGCAGTTCCGTTTCGTCGGTTTTCATGACCTTGTAGATAACGCTCGGCGCAGTGGTCACAAGATCGAGGTCGAACTCGCGCTCGAGCCTTTCCTGAATGACTTCCATG
This sequence comes from Bacillota bacterium, assembly GCA_023416895.1. GTDB lineage: Bacteria > Bacillota > Clostridia > Christensenellales > CAG-138 > UBA7707. The sequence continues at coordinate 21,992 of JAEZGQ010000226.1, forward strand.
TGTAGAAGCCCCAAAAAGCCGCAGCGGAACCCGAAGCCGAGCGCCATGGAGGTTTCCGGCTCGTATTTTAAGGAAGCATCATTGAGCTTCAGTTTTTCAAGCGCTTCTTTCAGGCTTTCATAATCCGCACCATCGGCGGGATAAATGCCGCAAAACACCATGGGGTTTGCTTCTTTGTAGCCGGACAGCGGTTCCTTGGCTGGGTTTAAAGCATCGGTAATGGTATCGCCTACTTTGGTATCCGCCACACTCTTAATGGAGGCTACAATGTACCCTACTTCGCCCGCATTAAGCTCTTCCGTGGGGCGAAGCGCCGGTGTGAACACGCCGACTTCCGTAACATCAAAGTCCTTTCCTCCCGCCATGAAGCGAATTTTCATGCCCGGTTTTACGGTGCCTTCCTTTACGCGTACATAGCTCAAAGCGCCTTTGTAATTGTCATAAATGCTATCGAAGATGAGCGCGCGAAGCGGTGCCTGCATATCGCCTGCGGGTGGTGGTACAAGCTCGACGACCTGCTTTAAAACCTGCTCCACATTGATGCCGTTTTTGGCGGAAATGCGGGGCGCGTCCATAGCGGGAAGGCCGATTACGTCTTCAATTTCCTTTGCGACATACTCCGGATCGGCGCTTGGTAAGTCGATTTTGTTGATAACGGGTACGATTTCAAGCCCCGCGTCAAGCGCGAGATAAACATTGGCAAGCGTTTGCGCCTCGATGCCCTGCGTGGCATCCACAACGAGCACGGCACCTTCGCAGGCCGCAAGGCTCCTTGAAACTTCATAGGTGAAGTCCACATGCCCCGGCGTATCAATGAGGTTAAACATATAACGGTTGCCGTTTTCGTGTGTATAAAACATGCGCACGGCCGTCGCCTTGATGGTGATGCCGCGTTCGCGCTCGATTTCCATGGTGTCGAGAAGCTGCGCTTCCATATCGCGCGCAGCGACCGTATCGGTTAGCTCCATAAGCCTGTCGGCCAACGTGGACTTACCGTGGTCGATGTGTGCGATGATGCAAAAGTTCCTGATAAACTCGCGGGGAAAAGCCATGAAACCCTCCAAGATGCTTTGGTTTTCTCTGCAAATCATACTTGATGCGGCATAAAATTGCAAGCATTTGGGAGGCGTGGTATTATGAGAAAAAGCTTGCCGGAGGAAACGATGTTTTGTAAGGATTTCGATTCATTCGTAAACACGCTTGAGCATAAGGGCTACATTGTACACCCCGCCGAAAGCGC
>JAEZGQ010000009.1 GCA_023416895.1 Bacillota bacterium
AGAACCTCCGCACCGTAACCCCGCCTGCGGAACATCGGCGCTGTTTCAAGTGCCTCGATATAATAAAAATCCATCACAGCATTAAGCCGCAAGGCGCTGACCCAAACGCCATCCTTAACCAAAACACAATAGGTGTTTTCCGCGTTCACAAAAAAATCGTTTCGAAGATATTCTGCAAAACCGGCCTCTACTTTTTTAAGTCCATCGTTTTCATCTTTGCAATCGGGATAGAAATAAGCGATGTTCTCCCGGTTGCTTTCCGCGTATATGCCCATTAGCTTGGGCATATCCTCATCCGATATTTTCTTTAATTTTAGAAACATATGCGACCCCCCCATACTGTTCGCATTGTGCCGTTTCACTCCCCCCCAGCATATCAAAACAAAAAGCGCGCCGCAACGGTTTCCCGCGCGGTGCGCTTGCACGGCGTTTCTGGCAAATTACAAGCGAACTCGCATTGGTGATGTCGTTACGCTTTGCTTTGTACAATCACGTTGTGAAGCTTGCCGAACAATTCGTTGTAGCGCAGCGTGTCTTCGGGTATGGTGGTGACGGCGCTCCACAGGGTAAGAGGGATATTCCGTTCCTCACATTGAAAAGGTTTTCCGTTTTGCGAGATCACCTGCTCGGCAAGCCGTTCAACAGCAGCCAAGTCCGTAAGCCCCGTCGCCAATGCGAACTCGTCGCCACCTATGCGCAGCACGAGCATGTCCTCAGCCGCTGCCGCGTCGATTCGTGAAAACGCTTCAAGGATGGCCATATCGCCTGCCTGCCGGGAAATTTCGTTGATGGGATCCATCCCCCTGATGTCGAAACAGATCACATAGGAGCCCCTTCTCTGTTTTAAAAAATCGTACGCGTCGGATAGATCGACCCTTTTTCTTGCCATCTCTAAATCATCCCCTTTTGTATAGGTAAAGTTGTGCTTGGGATAGATGCCCGAAAACCGCCACTTCTCCTTAAAGCGGGAAGGCGTAATTCTCCACACCTTGAAGAATGCCCTGCAAAAAACCTCCGGAGAGTTGTACTGGTATTTGATTGCAATTTCGGTGATGCTTTGTTCGGATTTGAGAATGTCAGCCGCCGCTTGCGTGATGCGCCTTTTTGTAATGTAATCCTTGATGCTGCAATGCAGCGCATAGCGAAAGAGTTTTTCGAGCATTGACAGCGAAACGAAGCAACATGCGGCAATCTTCTCGCGCGCAATGGGCTCGGTCAGGTTGCCCTCGATATAATCGAGGGCCGTTGTCAACGCCTCAAAATTCCTCACGTTGGCCACCCCTTTTTCTGCTCACCGTCGGTACCGTAATGCAAGTATAGCAAACAAAGCACTTTGATTTCTTGATGTTTTGAGCAAAAAAGCGCGGATTCCCGCGCTTTTTCTTCTTTAGGTATGTTTTTATGTCTTTTCGCTTACTTCTTCCCCAAATCGCTCAGCGACATCTGGCGCGCGAAGCTCATTTCGAGCATGCGCGAGGAAGGATTGGCGAAGATGTTGCTCATGGGTCTGCGGTCGTGGATGTTGCGCACGGCCTCGGCGAACATGGGTGCAGCGGAAATGATGTGAATCTTTTCGGAGTTCGTGGCAGCGGGGCACGCTACCGTATCGGTGGAAACAAGAAGCTTGATGGGGCTATTTTCAATGCGCTTCACGGCAGCCTCATTCAAAACAACATGGGAGAGGAACGCGTAAATGTCTTTCGCGCCCTTATCCTTCAAACCGTGGGAAACATCCACAAGCGTGTTGCCGGAAATGGTGAAATCGTCGAGCACGATGCAGTTTTTGCCCTTTACGTCGCCGATGATTTCAAGCACTTTCGCGTTTTCGTCGTGTGCGACGCGCATTTTGTCGCCGATGGCGACTGCGCAGCCGAGTTCGTCGGCCATTGCGCGGGCGCGCTTGGCGCTGCCTGCATCGGGCGAAACCACAACCAGGTTATCGTCCACAATGCGAAGCTTGTACGCGTATGCCGCGAGAAGCGCCTGTGCATACAGATGATCTACGGGTTTTTTGAAGAAGCCCTGCACCTGCGCAGCATGAAGATCCATGGTGATGACGCGGTCGGCACCCGCAAGTTCCAAGCATTCCGCGCATACGCGCGCACGGATGGAAACGCGAGGTTCATCCTTCTTGTCGCCTTTGGCGTAACTGAAGTAAGGAAGAATGGCCGTTACGGAGTTGGCGCTGGCGCGCTTGAACGCATCCATGAAGAACAAAAGCTCCATGAATTCGTTGTTGGGGTTGAGACCAATGGTCTGGACAAAATAAACATCCTTGTCTCGGATGCTCTCGTTGATTCGGACAAAAGTGTTGCCTTCGGAAAAGGTGATGGTTTCGCAATCGCCAAGCGGACTGCCAAGATACTCGCACATTTTATGCGCAAAGGTTTTACTTGCGCTTCCCGCGAAAATTCTAACGATGCCGTCGCCCGAACCCATAGAAGAAGTTCCCCCTCATATGCTGTTGTTCTGCCAGAACACATTATAACAAAGGCTTTGCGCAAAGGCAACCGCAACGGACACGTAGTTGCAGGAAAAACTGCAAAATATATCAAATTACGCGATTATTGCCGCGACGAAAGATATCGCGCGACCAAAAGCTCATAGGTTTGCCTAAGCTCCGGCACATTGCGCCATGTGGAGCCGAGTTGCGCATTCTTGCGGTTTGCGCCATGATGGTCGCTGCCGCAGGTAACAAAAAGCCCGTGCTGTTTGGCAAGCGATACAAAAAGCGCGATCTCGCCATCGGTCGAAAGCGGGTAGTGCGCCTCGATGCCGTCGAGCCCGTAGCCGCAAAGCTCCCTTACCATGGCGTGTATGTCGGCCTTGAGTTTTTTTGGATGCGCGAGCACCGCAAGCCCGCCCGCCTCGTGGATGATTTCGATCACGCGCTTTGGCATGGGACGAACGCTTTCTACATACCCTGCGCCGCCGCGCTTCAAATATAGGTCAAAGGCGTTCCTCACGGTATCCGCGTAGCCCGCAAGCATAAGCGCGCGCGCAAAGTGGAGCCGCGTGTCGTTGCCCTTGCTGTGCTCCAGATACGGCGTTACATGAAGCCCCGCCGCCTCAAGCTTTTTTATAATTTCTCCGTTTCTTATCACGCGCCGCTCTGAGGCTTCCGCTTCATGCGCAGCGATGGACGGATGAAAAATATCGATGCCGTACCCCAGAATATGAAGCTCGGTTTCAAACTGCGCGTCGAACTCGATGGCGGGCAGCACATCGATGTGAAGTTCCTTCCCCGCCGCAACGGCCTCGCTCACACCCAACACCGTATCGTGGTCGGAAAGGGCAATGAGAGAAAGCCCCGCAGCCTTCGCGTTTTTTACAAGCTCATATGGGGAATCCGTTCCGTCGGAAAAGTACGAATGGGAATGTAAATCGTAAGGTTTCATAAAACTTCCTTGATTTAACGTAAGCGCCAAACAAACGGATGCGGCCGGCGAAACCGCCGACCGCAGTGATTTTGCTTTATTGCTCGCCGTTTTGCTGCTCCTCGCGTGCCTTGCGCTCGGCCTTGATGCGCTCACGCTCAAGCTTGTCGGCAGCTTCCACCTCGGCATCCGCGGTTTGCAGCACCTCGCGCCTGTTGGTATAGGAGGTGATGTTTACCTCCTCGTTCTTGAAGAGCTTGTCGAACTCGTCGCCGTCGATGCGCTCGTACTCGAGAAGCGCCGCAACTACGCGTTCCATCGCTTCGCGGTTTTCTTCAACCACGCGCTTGGCGCGGTCGAACTGCTCGGTGAGGATGCGCTTGACCTCCGCGTCTACACGCGAGGCGACCTGCTCGGAGTAGTTGCGCTGGTGCCCCCAGTCCTTGGCGATGAACACCTCCGTGTTGCCGCCTAAGAATACGGGGCCGATCTCGTCGCTCATGCCGAATTCAATTACCATCTTACGGGCAAGGTCACTGGCACGCTGCAAATCGTTGTACGCGCCGGTGCAGATGTCGTCCAAGAACACAGTTTCGGCCACGCGGCCGCCGAGCATCATGGCGATTTCGTCGAGGATCTTGCCGCGCGACATGTGGCTCACATCGTCCTCGGGCAGGGTCATGGTGTAGCCCGCCGCCCTGCCGCGCGGGATGATGGAAACCTCGTGCACGGGATCGCAATGCTTCATCATCTTGGCAACGATGGCATGGCCAGCCTCGTGGTACGCGGTGATCTTTTTATCTTCCGCGGTAATGACGCGGCTCTTTTTCTCGGGGCCGACCATCACGCGGGTGATGGCCTCCTCAAGCTCGATCATGCTGATTTTTTTCTTTTTGAAGCGTGCCGTGAGGATGGCGGCCTCGTTCAAAACGTTTTCAAGGTCAGCCCCGGTAAAGCCGGCGGTGCGTTTTGCAAGCACAGCAAGATCGACCTCGTCGGCAAAGGGCTTGCCCTTTGCGTGTACGCGGAGAATCGCCTCGCGGCCCTTCACGTCCGGATAGTTTACGGTGATCTGCCTGTCGAAGCGGCCGGGCCTAAGAAGCGCCGGGTCGAGGATGTCCGGGCGGTTGGTGGCCGCAAGCACAATGATGCCTTCGTTGACCGCAAAGCCGTCCATTTCAACAAGAAGCTGGTTCAAGGTCTGCTCGCGCTCGTCGTGACCGCCACCCAAGCCTGCGCCGCGCTGGCGGCCGACTGCGTCGATCTCGTCGATGAAGATTACCGCAGGAGCGGTTTTCTTGGCGGTATTGAATAGGTCGCGTACGCGGCTTGCGCCCACGCCCACGAACATTTCTACAAAGTCGGAACCGGAGATGGAGAAGAACGGCGCGTCCGCCTCGCCCGCAACGGCCTTGGCGAGAAGCGTTTTACCGGTGCCCGGAGGGCCTACAAGAAGCACGCCCTTGGGAATGCGCGCGCCCATTTCCGTGAAGCGGCGCGGGGAGCGCATGAATTCCACAACCTCGCGAAGCTCTTCTTTTTCCTCGTCGGCACCCGCAACGTCGTCAAAGGTGACTTTGTTGCGCATATCGACCTGCGTGCGTGCGCGGCTCTTGCCAAAGCTCATCATTTGCTTGCCGCCGCCTTGCGCCTGCATCATAAAATAGTAGAAAATGCCGAACGCGCCGAAAATGATCAAATACGGCAGAATTACTTCCCAGAAGGAGGGAGCGGGCGGCAGGCTGGTGGCCGAGGTAAAGCCGTAGTCAAGCGGCGTAATGTCGTCCACATTTTTGCCGAGCTTTTCGGCACGAATCGCGGCAATGTCCTTACCGTACTGATCCACAGACGGTATGATCACATAAAAGTCGTACTTCTCGGGGAAGGACTTTTCCGCAATTTCGGTGTCGGTTCGAACGCCAACAAGGGTCGTCTCCGTAATGTTGACGGCCTTTACCTTTTCCTCGCGCACAAGCGAAAGGAAATCGTTGTAGGAAAGCTCCTTTGCGCCGGCGTTGGCCGGTTCGAGCCCCGTAAGCAAATATATGATGACAGCCAAAATCGCAATGTAGATCAGCGGCGTTTTAAAATTCCGTTTCAAACCGTGTCCTCCCGATTTGGGCGCAAACCGCCCTGCATATTCAACAAAAAGCTGCAAAAACCAAAAGCCGCGCCCGCGCATGGCGTGCACAAGCCCGATTCTTCACTTATTATCCTCACAATATTACCACATTATTTTTCACGATTCAAATCAATAATCCAAAGCGAAGGTGAAAAAAACGTGACCATTTTTGACGATTCAAATAATTTATGTTGACACTACTGTGCGCCACACAGTATAATTCATCTCACAGGAGGTGATCTCTTGCACGAAACGGAAGACGTGCTGCTTTCCCTGGTAACGGAGCTTAGGCGCGGAACGCTTGTACTGTGCGTGCTAGGCTGTGCAAAGGAGCCCGCGTACGGCTACGCGCTGCAAAAGAAGCTCGCGGAGATCGGCGTGGAGGCGGAGGCAAATACCCTATACCCGCTCTTGCGGCGGCTTGAAAAGCAAGGGCTTTTGAAAAGCTCGTGGGAGCTTTCGGAAGCCAAGCCGCGCAAATATTACGAACGCACGCCCGAGGGCACAGCGCTTTACAAAAGGCTCAAGGCATTTTGGGCGAATTTTTCTGAAAATGTAACAAAACTTTTAGCGGAGGATTGAACATGGAAAACGAACGCGCATTTATCGACGACATGATTGAACGCTATGTGTACCAAGCGTCGCGCCATATGCCGCGTCCGGGGCGTGAGGACGCCGTAAAGGAGCTTCGCGCGCTGATAGCGGATATGCTCAATGAGCGTGCAAATGGCCTGCCTCCCACAAAAAAGCAGCTTGAGGCTGTGTTTGTGGAGCTTGGCTCGCCCGAGGAGTTCGGCGCGAAATACAAAAACACGGAAGGACGCGTGCTCATCGGCAAGGCTTATTACCCCATTTACATCAAAATCGTTAAAATCGTAGCCGCGGCGGTGCCGTTCGGGCTTGGGGTAGCCACGCTCATTCAGGTGCTGCTTGGAGAACTTCCCTATTACCTTGGCATAGCACAATGGTTTGCCCAGTCCATCACCGCTCTCCTTACCGCATTCGGCGCGATTACGCTCGTTTTTGCAATTATGGAGTACAAGGGTGTAAAGGCGGAAAACTTCTCCACCTCCTCCGGCCCGTTCGACCTGCCGCCCGTGCCCAAGGAGCCGGAACGCCCAAAGGGGATTGCAGGAGTCATTGCCGCCATCGTGTTCACGGTGCTTTTTTCGTTGTTATTTGCGCTCGTACCAAATATCTTTTCTATATACACGGCGGATGGCGGCTTTGTTCCGATGTTTAACGCACAGCGCGTGCAGGAATTTTTGCCCATCGTTTTCATTTTAATGGCGATTGGCATTGGCAAGGAGCTTTACCGTTACCTTGACAAGCGCCGCGGTGCAGTACCTTTTGTGGTCACCACGCTTTTTGGTGCCGCAAACCTCGTGTTTGCACTGCTTCTGTTTGGAGATGCAACGATTTGGAATGCGAGTTTCCTTGTAGACGCTGCGGCGGGTTACGGCTCCACGGATGCGCTGTTTGGCTTCGTTTGGAGAAACATAACGCATTACTTCCCGCTTCTCTTCGTGTTTGCGTTTGTGCTCGAAACCGCAACCAACGCGGCCGCAGCATTTGGCCACAAAACAGCCCAAATTTAAAAAGCTTTCAAAAAACCCGCCCTTGCGGCGGGTTTTTTCATTGCGAAAGGTTTTTAAAGATCGAGAGCGAATATGGCAAAAAATCACATCATTTTTTGGGGGAAAGCCGTATGCTTAGCAGAACCAAATACAATTTAACCGAAGCAAAAGTGAATGGGCTATTTGTCAAAAGCGGCATCGGTGTTGTTACAAACATTGCCCCTTTAGGCGCGGGCGAGTACAACGCCGTGTTCTGCGCAACCGGACAAGACGGCAAGGAATACGCCCTAAAGGTAGCCCCTTCCCCAAAAACACCTGTTTTGACCTACGAAAAGAGCATGATGGCCTCCGAGGTGTTTTGGTACGACCAAATCCGCACGCGTACCGGCATTCGCGTCCCCGAGGTATATGCGGCGGATTTTAGCAAAACGGAGCTCCCAACCGACTATTTTATCATGGAAAAGCTTCCGGGCACGCAGCTTGATAAAACGGAGTTTTCCGAAACGGAAAAAGCCGAATCCTCGGCCGTGCTCGCCAAAATGGCGGCGGAGATCCATAAAATCAAAAATGACCGCTTCGGCTATGTGCAAAACGGCCTTTATGAGAACTGGTACCTCGCGTTTACCGCAATGATCGAAGCGGTGCTTCAGGATTGCGTAAAAAAGCACCGTTTGTCGCTGCGCGGCGAAAAACTGCTTTCGTTTGTAAAACAGCACAAAGCCGTTTTTGAAAAGGCAGAGTGCTGCATGGTGAACTTCGACCTTTGGGCGCCAAACGTGTTGTGTACGTGGGAAAACGGTGCGCTTTGCTTTTCGTGGCTCGACCCGGAGCGAAGCTTCTGGGGCGACCGCATCTGCGACTTTGTGTGTTTGGAAACCATGGCAGCGCTAAGCGACAAAAAGGCAAGCCTTGAAGCTTACAATTCCGTTTCAGACGAGCCCGTACTTGCCACAAAGGACGAGCAGCTACGCTACGCTGGTGCGCTCGGTTATTTGGCGCTCATCATGGAGGTCGAAAAATACTACCGCTATTCGCCGTTCCACTTCGGCTGGTGGCGAAACGTAGGCGCAAGCTCCATGTTCTACAAAATGGCTTTTTCCATGTTTGAACATGCCGAACGTTAAGGCAAAAAGTGCCCTCGATTTGAAAGCGCTCGGAGAAGACCGCATTTCGCGCCTGGTGCTTCGGTTTACCTCCGCAACGCTTGTTTCGCTTTTGCTCAATGCGCTTTACGGGCTTTCGGATGCGCTTTTCGTGAGCTGGGGCGTGGGCGATAATGCCATGGGCGGGGTTTCGGTGGTGTTTCCATTCATCCTTTTGCAAAGCGCCGTTTCCACCGCCGTAGGCGGCGGAGCGGCGTCGCTTGTTTCAAGGCGGCTCGGAGAGGGCGATGCGAGCGCCGCGGGCGAGGTGACCATAAATGCCATGTCGCTGTTCTATGGCTCAGCGCTTCTGCTTACCGCGCTCGGCTTTGTTTTTTTTGACCCGCTGCTTTCAGTCATGGGCGTTACGGCGGAGCTTTACCCGTACGCGCGGGAATACTTTATGATCCTTCTTGCAGGCAACGTGTTTTCCACAGGGTTTTCCTCCATCATCCGCGCGGAAGGAAAAATGCTCTACGCGCTTTTGATCTGGGTAATCCCGATCACCATCAACATCGCGCTCGACGCGCTGTTCATCCTCGTGTTCGGCTGGGGTGTGCGCGGTTCCGCCATTTCCACCGTTGCGTGTCAGTTTGCAAGCTTTTCCATGAGCATGCTGTTTTTTTCAAGGTTTTCGGCGCAAACCTTCAAAGGCGTGCGCCTCAATGCACGGCGGATGCTTGAAGTGCTCGCCGTGGGACTTCCCTCTCTGGTGCAGGTGGGGAGCCTCAGTATCATTTCAGCACTTCTCAACCATGTGCTCGCCTCCTCGGGCGGTGCGGCGGGCGTAACGGCCTATGCTTACATCAGCCGCGTGTTCGCGTTTGCGCTCGTCCCCTTCACTGCAGTAACGCAGGCGCTCGCGCCGATTTTGGGGTATAACTACGGCGCAAAAAACCATGCGCGCGTAAAAAGCGCGTTGCTTTTTTGCGCGGTACTTTGCCTTTTCTATGCGCTTTTCGCACTCCTCGCGCTGGAGGCGTTCCCGCGTGCGTTCATCGGCGTGTTCACAAAAAACGAAGCGCTTCTTTCACTTGGCGAAAACGGGCTTCGAGTGATGGCGGCCTCGCTTGTGTTCGCACCCTTCCCCATCCTCGCGGGTGCTGCGTTTCAAGCCGTGGGGCAAAAAACGTGGGCGCTTGTTTTTTATGCGGCAAACCTTGTTTTCCTCGTTCCGGCAACGCTTGTTTTTGCAAAGCTTTTCGGCGTTTATGGCGTGTGGTGGGCGTATGTGCTTGCAAACGCGCTCGCGGCTTGCGCGGTGGTTTTAAAGCTATGGTTCATGCGACGCGCGATAAAAGCCACGTAGCGCCGCTTTTCCCCTTTACAAAAATAAAATTTCTGCATATAATGCGTTTATATTCATTTTTAAAGCGCTGAGTGGGACACACGGCGAAATGCGACGCCCAAGCGAGCCGCGGTATGGTGTAAGCGCGGCGGTTGTCAAATTCGCACGCATCGCCCATGAGCGCCCCGCCGAACATCCTGTTTTTAAGTAGGCGGGGACGTGCTCCTCACGTTACAGGGGTCGAGAGGGCGCAAGGCTTGTTCTTCGCCAAATCGGGTGGTACCGCGCGATGTTCCGCGTCCCGTTTTTTACGGGATGCGGTTTTTTGTATCTATGGGAGCGCCGATTCATTCGGAAAGCCATCTTGACGGCGGATTTTACACCCTGCGGCGTCGCAAAAATCTTGAAATAGCGCTGCTATTCCTTCGATTTTGCTTCTTGCAGGCAGAAAAATCTTCTCGCCAATACGGCATTCCTCATGGAATCAGCACCCCCCCAAAACGGCAAACAATGAAAAGGCGAAAGCCCTGTTAAGGAGTTGGAACGCATGTATAAAAAGGTATCCGCCTCGCTCAACTTCGTCGAGCGGGAAAGGGAAACGCTAAAGTTCTGGAAGGAAAACCGCATCTTCGAAAAGAGCGTGAAGCTTCGCGAAGGCGCGCCCGCCTACACGTTTTACGACGGCCCGCCGACCGCAAACGGCAAGCCGCACATCGGCCATGTGCTTACCCGCGCCATCAAAGACCTTGTACCCCGCTACAAGACCATGAAGGGTTTTGACGTGCTCAGGAAAGCCGGCTGGGATACGCACGGCCTGCCCGTGGAGCTTGAGGTGGAAAAGCAGCTCGGGCTTGACGGCAAGGAGCAGATCGAGGCCTACGGTGTAGAGCCGTTCATCGAAAAGTGCAAGCACTCCGTTTGGAAGTACAAGGCCGAATGGGAGGAAATGAGCGACCAGGTGGGCTTTTGGGCCGACATGGAGCACCCCTACGTAACCTACGAAAACAGCTACATCGAATCCGAATGGTGGGCGATCAAGGAAATTCACAAAAAGGGCCTTCTCTACAAGGGCCATAAAATCGTGCCCTATTGCCCGCGTTGCGGCACGGCGCTTTCCTCGCACGAGGTAGCGCAGGGCTACAAAGATGTAAAAGAAGCCTCCGCCACGGTCCGCTTCCGCTGCACGGATGAGGACGCCTCCTACCTCGCGTGGACGACCACGCCGTGGACGCTTCCCTCAAACGTCTGCCTTTGCGTAAACGGCGAGGTCGCCTACTGCCGCGCCAAAAAGGACGGCGAAACCTTCATCCTCGCCAAGGACCTTGTGGAAAAGGTGTTAGGCGAAAGTGCTGAAATCGTGGACACCTTCCCCGGCAGCGCGCTTGTTGGGCGCGGCTACGAGCCGCTTTTTGCCTGCACCGCCGCGGCCAGCCAAAAAACCGGCAAGCGCGGCCACTACGTAGTGGCGGACGATTACGTGACAACCACCGAAGGTACGGGCATCGTACACAACGCGCCCGCGTTCGGTGAGGACGACGCGCGCGTATGTAGGGCAAACGACATGCCCTTCATCCAGCTTGTGAACACCAAAGGCGAAATGACGGGCGGCACGCCGTGGGACGGCGTATTTGTAAAGCAGGCGGATAAGCTCATCCTCAAAGCGCTCAAGGAGCAAGGGAGCCTTCTGGCCGCGCCCGAATACGAGCACAGCTACCCCTTCTGCTGGCGCTGCGACACGCCGCTTATCTACTACGCCCGCGAGAGCTGGTTCATCAAAATGACCGCCGTGAAGGATAAGCTTGTTGAATACAACCGCCGCATCAACTGGATTCCCGAAACCATCAAGGAAGGCCGCATGGGCAACTTCCTTGAAAACGTAATCGATTGGGGTCTTTCGCGCGAGCGCTACTGGGGCACGCCGCTGCCCGTTTGGGTGTGCGCCGACTGCGGGGAGATCCACGTCGTGGGAAGCGTTGCGGAGCTTCGCGAGTTGAACCCCTCCGTGCCCGAAAACATCGAGCTTCATAAACCGTTCCTCGACCCCATTACCTTCCCCTGCAAAAAGTGCGGCGGCACCATGAAGCGCGAGGGCGCGGTGATCGACTGCTGGTTTGACTCGGGCTCCATGCCGTTTGCGCAGTGGCACTACCCGTTTGAAAACAAGGAGCTTTTTGAAAAGCGCTATCCCGCCAACTTCATCAGCGAAGCCATCGA